>CBEVHI010000160.1:0-4987 GCA_965549635.1 uncultured bacterium
CGATCGCGGATGGGAGACTTCTCCGAGTCTCGACGCTGCCATCGACGCGGGCGCGACATGGTTGGGCGAGTCGCTCGCTTCGCTCCTCGCTCAGCCGTACTCCCTCCAGCGGCGGGGTCCGCTGGAGCTGTTCCAAGAGGCCATGCGGTTCCCCACGGAGGTTCTCGCTGCGGAGGGGAGAGTCGCACCACGCCGTGATCCGGCGGTCGTCCGTGCGCTTCCTGGGGATGTGTACGACCTCGCCCCGGAGTCGACGCGGCTGCTCGGTGAGGACGTGTGGGCCGCCCATCTCGCCTGGGGCGTAGCCAAGGCCGACGCCTTGCGCGATGGGTCGGCGTCGGTGAAGCCCGGCAAGGTGGTCATCCTGTCCCGCAACCTCATGGATGTGTCCAGGGTCGAAGGTGCGGCCGCCGCCGCGCACAGGGAGTGTGCCCGCTGGCCGGGTGACGATCTTCCCCGGGCCGCAGTGGTCGTCGTCGATCTGGAGGCGCCCGGTGCCTTCGATGCGGTCACCAAGGCGGTCGACGCCGGAGTCAGGGTCGTCGCCTACGGACCCCATCGATCGGTCGCGGCGATGGAAGAGGCCACGGCGCTTGGCGCGCAGCTCGTGCTGCCCCGATCGCGCTTCTTCCACGACCTGGCCGATGCCCTATCGCTGGACATCGACTGACTTCATCCCGACGCGGCAGCGAGCAGCTCCTCGGCGGACGTGCGCACGGCGTCTGCGAACAGGTCGAGATCGGGAACCGCATCCCAGTCGGCGTGGAGTCCCCAGGCGACTTCACCGTCATAGCTGAAAAGCGCGATCCCGACGTCGTGGCCTGCCCAGAGTGGGACCGCCGGGTACTGGACGATCAGTCTGGAGTCGAGCAGGTACATCGGGAACTGGGGACCGGGGACGTTGGTGATCGTCATGTTGAACGGCCGCATGCTCGTTGCGAGCCGGGCGGCCCGCTGGAGGAGTGTCATCGGGGTTCCAGAGCTGAGTTGAACGATCGTCGAGGCGCCAAGCGCCTGGTTGGTTTCCTTGAGCTTCTCCGTGTGCGCCCTGATCGCCTCGAATCGTCGCAGTGGATCTCTCTGTTCGATCGGCAGCTCGATCAGCCACATGGCAACCTGGTTTCCCATCGTTCCTCTGCGGTCCTTGGGACGCACGCTGACCGGAACCATCGCCCGGAACTCGACCCCTGACACGTCGAAGGCCCGTTCGTTGATCAGGAACGTGCGAATGGCACCCGACGCGACGGCGAGCACGGCGTCGTTGACGGTACCGCCCAGCCGGTTCTTGATGGTCTTGAAGTCGTCCAGCGGCAGAGTGAGCCAGTCGAACCGCCGATTCGGGCCGAGAGGCTCGTTGATCGGTGTGCGAGAGGCAGCCGAAAGCCAGCCCGAGGTCAGCGAGTAGGCCACCGCGCTGGCCCGCCGGCCGATATCGACCGCAAGAGAGCGTCCCTGTTCGAGCATGCGGGGGACACTGACGGCTGCCTTCGCCGCTCGAGACAGTCTTCGCAGCGTCTCGTCGACCAGCAGCTGGGCTCCGCTGGGCACGGGTCGAGGTTCGAAGTCCGGACTCGGCTCGAGCTCGGTTGATGGGGCGAATCCGAGGAGGACGGCCATGAGGTCGACGCCGGAGATCCCGTCGAGCATGCAGTGGTGGATCTTGAAGATCAGCCCGAACCGATCTTTCTCGCAGCCTTCGACGATCCACATCTGCCAGAGCGGTTTCGTGCGGTCCAGTTGCGAAGCCAGGATCTGACCGAACAGCTCTTTGAGCTGCGTCTCGGTTCCCGGCTTGGGAATGCTGATGTGGCGAACGTGGTACTCGAGGTTGAAGTGCTGATCGTCCACCCACACCGGGTTCTTCTCGATGGGGATCCAGGCGAGATGCTGCCGGTAGCGAGGCACGTGGTGGAGCCGTGAACCGACGAACGCTCGGATGCGGTCGATATCGACTCCGCCGTCGGGTCTCCGCAAGGTGCCTCCTTCGAAGAGAGCAACCCCGGCAACGTGCATGTGGGCGGTGGGAGATTCGAGCGCGAGGAAGGAGGCGTCCAGAAACGAGAGCCGTTCATAGGTCTGTTCGCTCATCGGCGGTCCTTCCCCGGCGAAGCCTACGGCACCGCAGGTCGTGACGCCCGCTGAGGGTTCAAGAGAGCGCCGAGTCCGTCGCGCGCCGCAGACGAGAGAGCCCTGGTTGCTGAGGCGATGTCCTGGCTGGCCACACCGACCGACTTGAAGAGCGTCACCGGTGACGTCACCTCAACGCGGCGGGCGAGCAGATCCCCGATCGTGGCATCCGGTGTCCGTCCCGCCTGGATCAGGTCGCCGGCCTCGTTCTCTGCGGCAGCGAGGTCATCGACGGCCACGAACGCCCTTCGTACCGTCTCGACGGGGATCTCGGCCATCTCGGGGGTGAACGCCCCGATGGCGTTGATGTGCACCTTCGCCGGCAGTGATGCGTCGCGAAACAGCGGGACATGCGCCGGGGTCGCGGTGGAAACGACATCGGCGTCTCCTACGGCGTCGTCGGCGTTGGCCACCGGTGTACCTCCGACCTGCCTGGCGAGACTCTGGGCACGCTCCGAGCTGCGCGACCAGATCAGGATCCGGTCGATCGGTCGGACGGCGAGGATGGCCTCGATCTGATCACGAGCCATCGCCCCCGCCCCGAGCATCGCCAGCGTGGACGCTTCTGGAGGTGCCATGAGGCGCGTGGCCAAACCTGCTGCTGCTCCCGTCCTGATCGCGGTCAGCGTCGGGCCGTCGACCAGGCCGACTGGATGTCCGTTCCTGTCAAAGACGACGACGATGCCGGCGGGGTCGCCGGGAGTGATCGACACGACTTTGATCCCTGTGTAGGCCCCGACTCGGCCCGCCATGAACAGCGAAGGTCCGAGGAGGAGTCGCTGTGGGGTCTCACGGTCGTCACGGAAGGCGTCCCGCATGGCGTCGATGGCGTCGCTCATCGGGAGCGCCTTCCTGAGGTCCTGCGGTCCGAGGTAGCGCATCAGGCGAGCACGCTCTTGTAGTCGACCGCGAGCGGATCGCGATCGACGGCGAGAAACGAGATGGGAACGTCGGTGTCATAGGATGCCTGTTCGCCGGTGATCTCCTGGGCGATCATCGATCCGACCATCGGTGCCAGCTTGAACCCGTGCCCGCTGAAGCCGTTGGCGACGTGCCAGCCTTCGAGGTTGGTAGGCCCGAGGACAGGGTGGACGTCCTGATGGTTGACCGTGTACAGACCGGCGATCCCGGTCACGGTTCCGGTGTGGGGCAGTGAGGGGACGCGGTGGTAGAGGGCGTGGACCTTGACGTCCTTGAAGGCCGCGTCGGCGTTGGTGCGGTAGTCATCAGGGTCGGCTCGTTCGACTTCGTCCTCGGCCAACACGGAGCCGAACAGGATCTGCTGACCCCGCGCCTCGGGACGGAAGTAGATGCCGTGGTCCACGGTCACCGGAATCGGTGCCGGCACCTGACCGTCAGTGGTGCGGTAGGCCACCTGGACGCGGGTCGGCGCCAACTCCCAGGGGACGTCCGCCCCTGCCATCGTGTTGAGTCGGTTGCACCATGGTCCTGCTGCGTTGATGACCAGTGGGGCGTCGATGCCGGTGCCATCGGCCAGGTCCACTCCGGTGACGCGTCCGCCGGTCGTGCGGACTCCGGTGACCGGCGACCGGAAACGAACCTCTGCACCTTCTCTCCTGGCTGCGGCGATCAGGTCCTGATTGGCCCCGGTGGGGTTGGCGAAGCCCCCTTCTTCTTCGAAGAGTGCAGCCTCGAAGTCGGTGCACTCGTGGGGGACGGCGCCGGTCAGGTCGAAGGGTGCACCGCATGTCGACAGCCCGGGGAATCGCCGACGGACGTCGTCGGGGCCCAGGATGGAGACACGCACGCCCTGTGATTCGAGGCGTCTTGCAGCCTGTTCGGCGTCGGCTCTCGTGAAGTCGAGCATCCACAGGACACCGGCAGGCTCGAAACGGTTGGCAGGTTCGGACAGACCGGTGAAGTCCGGCCAGTTGCGGTACGCCTGCTGTCCCCCCAGGGCGAGGCGGACGACGTTCGGCTGGGTGTAGAAGGTTCTGATGACGGCAGATGATGCCCCGGTCGAGCCTTCCGACGGTCCTGCTCCCTTGTCGAGGACGACGATCCGATCGGTGGTGCGACGGGCCAGCTGGTAGGCGATGGAGGATCCGATGATCCCTGCGCCGATCACCACGATGTCAGCCGTTTCCACGCATGCCTCCATGTCTGGCTCGCTTACTGTATCGGTTCTCGAGGTTGTACGGCCGGTACCGTCGGGAGCGCAGCAGCGCCGAGACGGTGACCCATTGGACCCATACGATTCCGACGAGAGCGAAGGCGCGTTCCGAGTAGCCGGGGTACCAGTTGGGGGTGGCCAGGAACACCAGGCCGACCGCCAGGAACAGTCCCGTGTAGGCGAACTGCACCCGGCGACGCCGTGTCTGTTCGGGTGGGGTTGCCCAAGCGGTGAGTGCCATGGCGAACAGCAGTGCCGTGAACGCCATCCCGCCGGTGATGTCGTGCAGCGCCCCGACGAACGTCGTCCAGCCCCACTGGACGGTGTCGTCACGGAAGATCGCCGCGCAGATCATCAGTCCTCCATGGGTGGCCAGCGCAACACGCGCGGGGTCGTGACGAGGGTTGGTCACCGCCCGCTGTCCGTAGGCGAACCCTATGGTCAGCAGCCCGTAGACGGCGAAACCTGCCGACATCGCCCACGGGTGGGGGACCCCTCTGGCACTGAGCTTCGAGATCGTCCGAGTTGCCTGGTCCATCCCGGGATGCTGGGCGAGGCCGACGATGAACGCGGCCAACACCACCGGCGGGGCCAGTACCCCTCCGATCAGCCCGAGCCGGGTCGACAGCATCCGACGCATGCGCGCCCGCGGCAGGATTCGAACCTGCGGCCTACTGCTTAGGAGGCAGTTGCTCTATCCCCTGAGCTACGCGGGCGGGGACATGG
>CBEVHI010000161.1:0-4976 GCA_965549635.1 uncultured bacterium
GCTACATCCGGTCGACCATCGCCCGGGCGAACTCGGAGGTCTTGACCTTCGTCGCACCCTCCATGAGGCGGGCGAAGTCGTAGGTGACGATCTTGTCGGCGATCGATGCCTCCAGGCCCTTGACGATCAGTTCGGAGACCTCGGTCCAGCCGAGGTAGTCGAACATCATGCCGCCCGAGAGGATCAGCGAACCCGGGTTCACTTTGTCCATCCCCGTGTATTTCGGTGCGGTCCCGTGGGTCGCTTCGAACAGGGCAATCCCGTTCTCGTAGTTGATGTTTCCGCCGGGAGCGATGCCGATCCCACCGACCTGGGCGGCCAGTGCGTCGGAGAAGTAGTCGCCGTTCAGGTTGAGAGTGGCGATCACGTCGTACTCGGCAGGCCGGGTCAGGATCTGCTGAAGGAAGGCGTCGGCGATCACATCCTTGACGAGCAGCTTGTCGCCGGGTTCACCGTTGCAGTCTTCCCAGCTCACGGCGACGTCGGAGAACTCATCCTTGACGACCTCGTACCCCCACGTGCGGAACGCGCCCTCGGTGAACTTCATGATGTTGCCCTTGTGGACCAGCGTCACCGACTTGCGGTGATTCTCGAGCGCATACTCGATGGCGGCTCTGACGAGTTTCTTCGAGGCCGTCTCCGACACCGGCTTGAGGCCGAGACCGCTGTCTGACCGGATGTCCCAACCGAACCGGGACTTCATGAACTCGAGCAAGGCTTCCGCCTTCGGAGTTCCTTCCTCGACCTCACGGCCCGCATACACATCCTCGGTGTTCTCACGGAAGATCACCATGTCGACGAGTTCCGGATGCTTGACCGGTGAAGGCACACCGGCGAAGTAACGCACCGGCCGCAAACACACGTACAGGTCGAGCGTCTGACGCAGTGCGACGTTCAGGCTGCGGATCCCGCCACCGATCGGTGTGGTCAACGGACCTTTGATGCCGACGAGGTACTGACGGAACGCGTCGATGGTCTCCTCGGGGAGCCACTCGCCGGTCTCGTCGAACGCCTTCTGTCCCGCCAGGACTTCTTTCCAACCGATCCGACGGCGACCGCCGTACGCCTTCTCTACTGCAGAGTCGAAGACGTAGCGCGCCGCGCTCCAAATGTCGGGACCGGTGCCGTCACCTTCGATGAACGGGATGATCGGTTCGTCGGGAACGACCAGTCCCTCGGGTCCCATTGTGATTGCCAAGGCCATGTGTGAGCTCCTTTCGCCCGGATTATCCCACGTGCATTCGTGCCGCGATCGCGGTGTTGCGCATCAGCATCGCCACCGTCATCGGTCCCACTCCTCCGGGAACCGGGGTGATGGACCCGGCAACTTCCGAGACGGCATCGAAGTCGACGTCCCCGACGAGGCCCTCATCGGTGCGGTTGATGCCGACATCGATGACGGTCGCCCCGGGTTTGACGTCGTCCGCGCCGATCATCTTTGCTCGACCGACGGCGGCAACGAGGATGTCGGCCTCGCGGGTCACCGCGCCGAGATCCTTGGTGCGCGAGTGCGCCATCGTGACGGTCGCGTCGGTGCCTTTGAGGCCGAGCAGCAGCCCCAGTGGGCGGCCGACGAGGAACGAGCGGCCCACGATGACCGCCGTGGCCCCCGAAGTGGGTATGTCGTAGTAGTCGAGGATGCGCATGACCCCCTGAGGTGTGCAGGGGACCAGCGAGGGGCGTTCCAGAGCGAGGAGTCCGAGGTTGTAGGGGTGGAGGCCGTCCACGTCCTTGGCCGGGTCGATCAACGAGGTGATCCGCTGCTCGTCCAGGTGGTCGGGCAGGGGAAGCTGCACGATGATCCCGTCGACAGCGTCGTCGTTGTTCAATCCGATCACGAGCGCTTCGAGGTCCTCCTGCGTGACATCAGCGGGTATCTCGTTGTGGATGGAGGTGATACCCACCTTGCCGGCGGTGCGTCGCTTGCTGCGCACGTACACCTGCGAGGCAGGATCTTCCCCGACCAGCACCGTCGCCAGGCCGACGTCCTTGGGTATGGCGGCGACCATCGTGGCGACCTCTTCACGCACCGCCGCCGCTACTTCTTTTCCGTTGAGTATGCGTGCAGTCATCGCGTTGCCTCCCCTTCGAGCACGGGCGTCATGAGTTTCGTCTCGATCGTGTCCAGCAGGGACGCCGGTTCCGGGTCGATGGCGGCCCGCAGCGGCGATCGGTAGTACTCCTTGGCGAGCGCGTCGATCCCACCGGGTGCGTCGGTCGAGACGATCCACACGAACTTGTTCTCGTCAGGAATCGTCCACACTCCGACAACGTCGAATCCGACGCTGCGCCGGGCTTCGAGCACCGCAGGGAAGATCGACAGGAACTCGTCCATCCTGCCCTCGGCAACGTCGTACATGCGCAGCTGGAACTCTCTGGCCATGCTCACTCCTCCTGTGAGTGAGCCTAACCGTCGGGGCAATGGCCAAATCCGGGGGATTCTCGGAAATGGCAGCGTCGCTATTCGACGTCAGCATTGCCGAGAAAGCAAGGGCGAGCATCTCGGAGCTGGCAGCGTCGCCCGACACCGGAACCGGGAGCGCCAACCCGGGTATAGGCTCATCGGATGCCCAAGCTCCTGAGCAAAGGATTCGTTCTCGCGTGGCTGGCGAATCTGGGCCAGGAGATGGCGTGGGCGCTGTTCGTCCACTTCCCCGGATTCCTCCTCGGTTTCGGTGCCAGCGAGGTCGAGATCGGTCTGCTGGTCGGGCTCACCGCTCTCTCTTCGGTGCTCGTACGCCCGTGGGTGGGCAGGGCCATGGACACCCATGGACGGCGGCCGGTCATCATCGCAGGCAATCTGCTCAACATCGGAGTGCTGGCCCTCTACCTGACCGTGACGGGCCTCGGTCCGTGGGTCTACACGGTACGCATCATCCACGGCCTCGCCGCCGCGCTTCTGTTCACCTCACTGTTCACCTACGGCGCCGACCAGGTGCCATCGGCGAGACGGACAGAAGGGCTCGCTTTGTTTGGCGTCTCGGGGCTCCTACCGATCGCGCTCGGCGGTCTGCTCGGTGATGTGATCCTCTCCTCCGGAACGTTTGCGCACCTGTTCCTCACCGCGCTCGGGTTTGCCGGCCTGTCGCTGGCCCTGTCGCTCCCCCTGCGCGACGCGGCCAAGAGTGCCTCGCTCCCGCAGCGCTTCTTCGCTTCGGTCGCGGAACGGGACCTTCGACCGCTGTGGTGGTTGACGTTCGTGTTCGCCGTCGCACTCACCGCCTACTTCACATTCCTCAAGACGTTCGTCGTGGAGACAGGGATCGGATCGGTTGGTGCCTTCTTCGCCGCGTATTCGGGGATCGCCATCACACTCCGCCTGCTCGCCGGTTCGCTCCCCGACAGGGTCGGGCAGAAGAGGGTGCTGTACCCGGCGCTGACCTCGCTGACTGCAGGGTTCGCGGTGCTCGCCCTCGCCGGTAGCGGGACATCGGTCGTGGTTGCGGGGTTGTTGTGCGGCGCGGGCCATGCGTACGCGTTCCCGATCATGCTGGCAATGGTCGTGACCAGAGCCCGGGCAGCCGACCGAGGCTCTGCCATCGCCATCTTCACTGGCCTCTTCGACCTTGGCACGCTGATCGGAGGGCCCGCACTCGGCGCGGCGATTCGTTTCGGCAGCTACCCGGTGATGTTCTTTGGCGCTGCAGCATGGACACTGTTTGGGACGATCGTGTTCGCCCGCTGGGATCGAGTGACCTGAGTTTTCTCGGCAATGGGAGCGTCGCTATTCGACGCCAGCATTGCCGAGAATCGGACTACCAGGCGCCGCCGCCGCCACCGCCACCGCCCCCTCCGCCACCGCCGCTGAACCCGCCCCCGCCACCGGACGAGGAAGGTGGGTTGAAGGCGCCGCGCAGGGCGCTGCCCAGACCGGCGAGAGCGTTGGTGCTGTGACCGCCGGAGTAGCCGTGGGTCCCGTACCAGTAGAGATTGCTGCGCTGGGCCAGTTCCTGAGGTGCCTGCAGCCGTGCCGCTTTCAACACATCTTCGGCCACACCCAGCGCCACCGCATAGACGAGGTAGCGGTCCCACAGGTCGAGTGCGATGACCGGCGCCTCCTCGAGATGGCTGAAGTCCTTCAGGTAGCGGCGGAACGCCTCCCATCGGGCCGCCAGTTGCGCTCCTGCTCTCGTGCGCTTGGTCCACCCCTTCCGGGTGAAACCGAACACCCCGAGGATCGCCGCGTTGACGAAGAACGCCAGCACGAGTCCCGGGATGATCGCGTCGCCCCACCTGCTCTCCGACAACGGCGCCAGCAGGAACATCCCGACAAAGATCAACAGGAACATCACTCCACCGATGATGAGCATCGGCTTGAGGCCGGAACGGTTCAGGAGACTCCTGCGCGTGAGCGCTTCGATCGCTTCCTTCTGGAACACCTTGTAGGTGGCAGCGTTGGCCGACGCATCCTCTCGAATCAACTCTCTGAACTCGGTCAACGGCTGCGGGCCTTCGGCAAGCACCCGCTGCATCACGGTCACGACGGGACGCTCTGCGGCGGTCAGGGCCATGTGCGTGTCGCCGAGACCGATCTGCAGGTCGGAGATCTCCTCGGTGTGAAGGCCCCCCCAGGTCTTGCGCTCGACCGAGGTCGGGGTGGCCGTCAGCACGCCACGACGGATCAGATCGAACAGCGTTGCGGTGAACTCGGGCACCCCCACGAAGCCCTGTGACAGCAGACCACCGACGACGACAGGCGGATCGTCCGATGGGGGCTCCTGCTCATACTCGCGGTCGTAGGCGATGCGAGGTTCACGGCCGTAGCGCAGGTAGATCCACGTCACGGCGGTGAGGGCAGGCACGAACGTGACAATCGCCAGTGCGATGATCAGGAGCCGGGCTTGGGTCTGATCCCGCGATGCACGTTCGGCCTCGGCCTCCTCCTCTGCGAGGATCTGCTGCAGACCGGGACCGGCGATCTCCGTCGCCCCGTCAGCCGAAGCGAGAGCAGACCGTGGGAACACCACTCGCATCTC
>CBEVHI010000162.1:0-4972 GCA_965549635.1 uncultured bacterium
TCATATCCGCTCGAAATACCTCCACCTCTCCCAGTCGGTCACCGCGTCGTCGTACGCAGACTGCTCGCTCCGGAAGAAGTGCAGGTAGTGCTCGTGGACGTCGCCGCCCAGGGCTTCGCGCAGGAACTCGCTCGCCTCGAACGCGTCCGTTGCATCCCGCAATGTGCGCGGGACCCTGGCAAGGTTTGCCGCCTCGTACACGTTGCCTTCGAAGATCTCCGGCGGTTCGATCCTGTTGGCGATCCCGTCGAGGCCCGAGGCGAGAACGGCTGCATACACAAGGTAGGGGTTGACGTCCGCGCCCGGAATCCGACACTCGATCCGCAGGCTCTGCTCGTGGCCGACGATCCGGAAGCCGGCGGTGCGGTTGTCGTAGCTCCAGGCGATGCGAGTGGGCGCCCACGACTCGTCGATGTACCGCTTGTACGAGTTGACGGTGGGCGCGTAGGCGACCATCGCTTCGGTGACGTGGGCCATCCATCCACCGAGGAACCAGCGGAACTCGTCTGACCCTGCGACAGGTCCGATCTCGATGTCCCCCGGGAACACGTTGGTGCCGTCACGCCACAGGCTGGTGTGGACATGGCAGCTCGATCCGGCCCCGCCTGCGTCGGGTTTGGCCATGAAGGTGACCGCGGTTCCGAGCTGCTCGGCGATGTCCTTCATGGCGAGCTTCATGATCGTGTGCCGGTCGGCCATGTCGAGTATCTCGGCGTAGCGGATGTTCATCTCGTGCTGCCCCCGACCCCACTCGCCTTTGGAGTTCTCGACCGGGATCCCCGATCGGCTCAAGTGGCGCCGGACGGCTCCGTTGTAGTGCTCTTCGCGGGTGCCTTGGAGGAGGTGGTAGTCCTCGATGTACCACCCAGCAGGGGTGAGATCGTGGTATCGCTTCTCGGCCGCCTGCCGGTAGCTGTCTTCGTACAGGAAGTACTCGAGTTCAGATGCGGCCTTGGCGATGTAGCCCATCTCCCTGGCGCGTTCGACCTGCCTTTGAAGGATCGAGCGCGGCGCCACGTCGACCAGCTCGCCGGTCTGCGTGTCCTCGAGATCGCACAGGACGATGGCAGTGCCATCGAGCCAGTCGGCAACGCGAAGCGTCGTCAGGTCCGGCGCCATGTGGAAGTCTCCGTAGCCGAACTCCCAGTTTGCGTAGCGGTATCCGGGGACCGGTTCCATCTCCATGTCGACCGTGAGCAGGTAGTTGCAGGCGTGGGTTCCGCTGTCGTACACCTCGTCGACGAAGAACCGCCCATCGACGCGCTTGCCGTGGACTCGCCCGTAGTGATCGGTGAACGCGACGATGACCGTCTCGATGTCCTCGGCCTCCACCCCGGCTCGGAGATCGTCGATGCTGAGCATCCCCCGTTGCATCCGGTGTCCTCTCCTTGGCGTCCTGCAGGCCAGCGAATCCTAGACCGGCACAGCGGGGCCGAGTCCCCCGGCATGCCGGCGTGGGATCGGCCCGTGCCGCGGCGTCTATCGTTGCCCGCATGAGTGTTCTTCCCAGGCCGGCACGCGCCGTCTTCGTCGTGGCATCGCTGGCGATTCTCACCGATGTACTCGTGATGCAGCATCCGGTCGGGCTCGGGCTGGGTGTGGCCGGTACGTTGTTCGCGGCGGTGGTGTGGTTCGCCCGGCCCGTCCTCGATGTTCGACCAACGCGGACCTCGAAGGCGTTCGCGGTGGTTCTCGTCTTGACCGCGTGGATTCCGGTACTCAGAGCAGCACCTGCACTGGCGTTCTTCGCGATGACGGCGGTGATCATCCTGGGACTCCTCGGTGTTCGGCTCCTCGTCACCGACGATCTGCGAGCCTGGGAGGTCGGCGGATACGTTCACGCGCTGGGCACCTCGGCACTTGCTGCAGTCGTGGAGCCGTTCGACTTCCTCACCAAGGACGCATCGTTCACCAGCCGGCGGATTCCTCGAGTCCTCGTCGGCCTCCTCGTCGCGGTGCCCATCTTGATCGTCTTCGCGTCGCTGTTCGCCGGTGCCGACGCGGTGTTCTCCCGAATACTCAACGACATCATCGACATCGACCTCGATCAATTCCTGGGTCACGTCGTCACCATCGTCATCCTCACCTGGGCGGGCATCGGGGTGCTCAGACACGCACTCCGGGTCGGACCGAAGGCCTGGGAGCCCGGTCCGCAGCCGCGACTGGTCGTGGAGGCCACCACGGGTCTGATTGCGATCGCCGCGCTGTTCGCCGTCTTCGTCGTCGTCCAGTTCGCCTACCTGTTCGGAGGACTCGAGACCAACACCGGGCTCACCTATGCGGAGTACGCCCGCAAGGGCTTCTTCGAGTTGGTCACGGTCGCCGGACTCGTGGTCCTGCTCTCCCTCGTGGTCGAACGACTCGTGCAGGGCACAGAGCGGTCACGCTCTGTCGACGTCGCCCTCTCTGTGCTCGTCGTGGAAACGCTCGTGGTCCTGGCGAGCGCGGTGGTCCGCTTGAACCTCTACGTGGAGGCGTTCGGCCTCACCGAGGCTCGGCTCTACGCGGCGATCTTCCTCATCTGGGCAGGGGTCGTGCTGCTGCTCATTGTGGGCGTCATGCTCAGAGGAAGCAGGGCGACGTTCGCTTTCGCCGCCTTCGTCACCGGCATCGTGTTGCTCCTCGCCGTATCGGTCGCCAATCCCGACGGCATCATCGCCCGCACCAACCTCACGACGAGTCCGGTCGACGTCGACTACCTGGCCTTGCTCAGCGCCGACGCGGTGCCGTCACTCATCGGTCAACTCGAACCCGACGTGCTGTGCGACATGGTGGAACCGCGCGGGGATTGGCGCAGCGACAGGATCGCGGAGGCAAGGGGACGGCGCGCGCTCACGGCTGCCGGGATCTCCTGCGACCAGTAGCAGCAAGTAGTTCGCACCCCATCATCTCTGCGATCGCATTGCATATCGTTACCCACCGTTTTCTGTCCCTACCATTTGCTACATTGTCACCATGAACCTGACGGATACCACGATGGATGCGATCGAGCGAGAGCTCGCAGGTCTGGAGAGTCTGGTGGCCCGGGTGCGAGCCCGGCAGATGGTGCTGTTGATGGAGGCAGACCGACGCCAGGCCCCAATGGCCGATGGCTGTCGCAGCCTGGTCGAGTGGACGACCGGCCGGTTGGATGTTGCACCGGAGACCGCCACGGCACTGGTACGCACCGCCCGAGGGTTGGTCGACCATCCCACCGTCGCGACTGCCATCGCATCCGGAGAGATCTCGTTTGACCGCACGGTCGAGTGCTCCCAGCTGGCCGCCCTGCACACAGAAGACCCGGTCGAGGCCGGCCTCGGGCACGACATCGTTGGATTGCGTCATCTGGTCGCCGCCCGGCGCCGAGTCTCACGCCACAAGGCTCGTGAACGCTTCCGTGGTCGCTATGTAGTGATGCAACCGGCGCTGGCAGACGGCATGTGGAAGCTCTGGGGGCGGCTCACCGCCGGCGACGGCGAGATCCTCGACGCCGCTCTCACGGACCGAGCCGACCGGCTGCCGTCGCTGCCGGACGGTACCCGCGACGCTTTGACCCATCGCAGAGCGGACGCCTTGGTCGCCATCGCCTCCGACGGTCTCGACAGCCAGGCCGGCAGCGCTTCGCCGCCTGTGGTGTCGCTCTTCGTCGACGCCAACAGAGTTGGATCGACCGGGACCGAGACCGGGGTGGTTACCGAGCACGGGCTTGCGGCCGGTCCCGACCTGGCCGAAGAGGTCCTCTGCGATGCCCGCATCCAAACCATCGTCACCGGCGGCGGACAGCCGCTGGCAGCCGGACGCACCCGCCGCACCATCTCCCCCACGCTGCGGCGTGCCATCCTGCACCGCGACGGCCACGCCTGTGCCGCCGATGGCTGCCGGTCCCGCTACCGGCTGCAGGTCCACCACAAGATTCCCTGGTCCAATGGCGGTGCCACCAACCCGGGGAATCTCACCACTCTCTGCTGGTACCACCACCATGTCGTCATCCACGGTATGGGTTACCGCATCGACCCCGATTCACCACCCCAACGGCTCCGCTTCACCAAAACGTCGGGCCCGGACCCACCCTGATCAACCAAGCCCGGCAGGGACACCATCAAGAACCCGTCGAGCGCAACCATCGAATCACCTGCCAAGGGCACAACTCCGCCAGAGAACACCCTCGGCTTGCCCGCGTCCTGGCGCCCTTGGTCGGCCGCCTCGGAATGGTCGGGTGTCGAGAGGCGCAGGGCTCTACCCGATCTGCACCGACCGCTTTGAGAGGCCGTACCAAAACCCGTCGATGACATTCTCGGAAGTACCACCGGACGCGGCGCCGAGCGCAACGAACAGTGGCGCAAAGTGTTCCGTCCTCGGATGCGCCAGCGAGGCTGCAGGCGCCTTGGCCTGGAAGTCGATCAGGTCGTCAATCTCGCCGGCGGCCAGTGTCCCGTCCAGCCAGTCGTCGAACTCACTCGACCAGGTCGGTGGTGTTGCGTCCGCCGGACGGGACATGTCGACGAACCTCAGATTGTGCGTGGAGAACCCGCTGCCCATGATGAGCACGCCCTCGTCGCGCAGTGGCGCCAACGCGGTGCCGATCCGGTACAGCTCGGCGGGGTCGAGAGTCGGCATGGAGATCTGCAACACCGGGATGTCGGCGTCGGGGTACATCTCGACCAGGGGCACGTAGGCACCGTGGTCGAGTCCCCGATTCGGGTCCTGATGCAGGCTCCTTCCCGGACCGGCGAGCAGCTTGGAGACCGCAGCGGCCAGGTCCAGTGCACCCGGCGCCGGATACGCCACCTCGTAGTAGCGGCGAGCGAACCCGTAGAAGTCGTAGTACAGCGGCACCGTCGAAGTTGCGCCGATCATCAGCGGTGCGGACTCCCAATGGGCAGACACGACGAGAATCGAAGTCGGCCGCGGGAGACGACCAGCCCAGCCGGCCAGTTGCCCGGTCCACACCTGGTCGTCGGCGAGTGGCGGCGCTCCGTGGCTGAGGAACAGG
>CBEVHI010000163.1:0-4955 GCA_965549635.1 uncultured bacterium
ACCCTCAATGGGACTTATGTCACTTCGTCAGGGGCCGGCCGCGTCACGTCGCGACGTGACACCAACGCATCGTTCGGACCGGTGTACCCTTCCCGGGTGCCAGGTCCCCCCTCTCGCCTCAAGGTGTTCATTCTCGCTGTCGCCGTGGTGACGGCCGGGTGTGCCTCTGTCGTGACGGTCGGCAAACGCATCCTTCCCAAACCCAAACCGATCCCGGTGTCGGTGAAGGTGTTCGACACATCGGGGGCCTCGATCGACCGTGCGGAGATCGCGATCGCCGGTGAGCGTGCCGCCAACGGGGCAGAGGTCGGCATCATGAAGGTCGACTTCCCGATTGACGTGTCCGTTGCCGCCGATGGCTACCACCCGACGGCGCTGACGATCGACGAACCTCCCGAACAGCCCGTTCCCGTGCGCCTCACCCCGGTGGTGCTCACCGGCCGGATTACCACCGCCGATGGTCATCCGCTTGCGCACGCGGTGGTCCGGTTGGGCGAGTTGTCGATGACCACCGGCCCTGGCGGATCGTTCCGACTCGCACCGGCGATCCCCGGCACGCTGACCGTCGACCGGCCGGCGTGGATCTCCGCCGAGTCGGAGTGGGACGGTACCGAAGAACCGCTGGAGATCGCGCTCGAGCCGCGGATCATTAAGGCCACTCACGCCGTCATGTGGCTTCCGGGCAGGGACTCGTGGGGAGACTTCCTCGACCTGGCGACCAGGACGGAGATCAACGCGATGGTCCTCGACATCAAAGATGAGTCTGGCTTCGTCGCTCACCGGTCGAAGGTCCCGTTGGCGCTGGAGGTCGATGCAGTCACCGGGACGTATCCGCTCGAAGACGCCATCGCCGACATCCACGAACGCGGCCTCTACGCGATCGGCCGGGTGGTGTCGTTCCAGGACCCGGTTCTGGCCAATGAGCGACCCGACCTGGCGATCATGAAGGGATCCCGGCCCTACCACCAGGGCAGTCAGGCGTTCCTCGATCCGACGGATCCTGCCGCCCGCCAGTACAACATCGACCTCGCCATCGAAGCCTGCCAAGCGGGTCTCGACGAGGTGCAGTTCGACTATGTGCGGTTTCCGACCGGGATGACGGCGACGATGCCCCTCGACGAGGACGGCATCTACGTCGGGGCGGACGGACAGCAGGATCGACTCGATGCGATCAGTGCGTTCCTGGCCGAAGCGAGGGAGGAGCTCCATTCGCTGGGCTGTGCCGTGTCCGCCGACATCTTCGCCATCGTGCTCTCCACGCAGAACGATCAGGGGATCGGCCAGCGACCGGAGGAGATCGGCGACCAGGTCGACGCGCTCTCACCGATGATCTATCCGGACCACTACTCCGACGGTTGGATCGGGTACGACAAGCCTGCGGATCATCCATTCGAGGTCGTCGACAACGCTCTTGCCTCCGGCATGCCACGCCTTGCACCGACCACGATCATGCGTCCCTGGATCGCCGACTTCAACTACGGGCCGGCGAGCGTGCGTGAGGAGATAGACGCCGCCGAGGGATACGGGCTCGGTTGGATGCTCTGGAACGCCGGGTCCCGCCACACCGAAGGGGCGCTCCTTCCCGCCGACGTCGCCTCGGGCGAGTAGAACCGCATTCGCCCGGTGCCTACGCTGCTGCTCGATGCAGATCGAGCAACTCGAATCCCAGATCACCGCTTGCCGGCGCTGCCCCCGGCTGGTCGAGTGGCGCGAGCGGGTCGCCGTCGACAAGCGGGCCGCCTATCGGGAACAGGATTACTGGGGGAGACCGGTCCCGGGATTCGGCGATCCTCTCGCCCGACTCCTGATCGTCGGGTTGGCGCCGGCGGCACACGGAGCCAACCGCACGGGGCGGATGTTCACGGGTGACAGGTCCGGTGACTGGCTGTACCGGGCGCTGCACCGGGCCGGGTTCGCCAGCCGGCCCGACTCCAAGAGCCGTGACGACGGGTTGACACTGACCGACGCCTTCGTGAGCGCCATCGTGCGCTGTGCTCCACCGGCGAACAAGCCCACGGCAGAAGAGCAGAGCGTCTGCCGGTCCTGGCTCGAAGCCGAGCTGTCCCTGCTCGATCGAGTCCAGGTGGTCGTGGCGCTCGGAGGCCTGGCGTACACCCAGCTCATGAGGATCTACACGGTCTCCGGAGCGCCCGTGCCCCGACCGCGACCTCGCTTCGGACACGACGTCGAAGTGGAGCTCGGGTCAGGGTTCCCGGTGGTGATCGGCAGCTACCATCCGAGCCAGCAGAACACGTTCACGGGGCGCCTTACCGAGCCGATGTTCGACGCGATCTTCGAACGGGTCCGCGCCAGGTTGTCTTGACCGACAGCATTTCTCCTACCGGAGTAGTGGTAATAGGATGGCGTTTCGAGAGGAGCCAATGCAGCGACTTGACCAAACCACCGTCGATCGTCTCAACGCGACCCTTCCCGAGTGGGTGCGGGAACGTCGGGAGCGAGGGTTCGAGGAGTTCTCTCGACGCGCCATGCCGACGTCGAAGGAGGAGGTCTGGCGCTACGTCGATCTCGACTTCGCCCTGGCCGATTTCTCCCTGGCCGACGAGGGTTCCGCGATGCGGGAGACCGACGAGGTCGCCGCCGCACTCGGCGAGCTGGCCGGTCACGCCTCCATCATCGACGGCTACGCGACCGTTTCCCGCTCCGACGATGGGCTGCTCACCTCGCTGGCGGCGGGAGTGGGCGACGGTGATTTGCGCGACGTATTTGCCACCGGCGTCGATGTTGGCGTCGACATTTTCTCGGCCGCGCACCATGCGTTCGTCCACGACGGCGTGTTCATTCATGTGCCGGCAGGGCAGGCTGTGGAGCGCCCGTTCTACGTAGATGTTCAGGCCACCCGCCCCGGGGCCGTGTCGTTCCCACACGTGACGATTGTTGTCGAACAAGATGCCGAGGCGTCGGTGGTGATCGGTTTCCGTTCCCCGGATGGCGAACGGATGGTCGTCAACCCCCAGATCGAAGCCTTCGTACGCGACGCCGGGCGTCTCAAGCTCTCCACCTATCAGCGGTTCGGTACCGAGACCCGCTCGATCATCCACGAACGGGTTGCCATAGGGCGTGACGCCACCGCCAAACTTGGCGAGGTCGGGATCGGTGGCTCCCTGGGCCGCCTCGACCTCGACTTCGAACTGACCGGCAAGGGCGCCCACACTGATCTCGTCGGCGCCTTCTACGGCGAGCATCAACAGGTGCTCGACTACCGGCTCCTCATGCATCACGTCGGGGTCAACACCTCGTCGGATGTGTTCCTCAAAGGTGCGGTCCAGGACACCGCCGAGTCGGTTTTCACCGGTCTGGTCAGGATCGAGCACGACGCGGCCAAGACGAGCGCGTTCGAGACCAACCGCAACCTGGTGCTGTCGGACGGTGCTCGAGCGAACTCGGTTCCGAACCTGGAGATTCTCTGCGACGACGTGATTTGCGGCCACGGTTCTACGGTCGGACCGCTCGACGAGGAGCCGCTCTACTACCTGATGAGCCGCGGACTGACCAGGGCACGGGCATCCCGGTTGCTGATTCACGGGTTCTTCGAAGAGGCGTTGGAGCGACTGCCCCAGCCGGAGTTGGCGATCCCTGCCAGGGCCGCCGTCAATCGGCGGTTCGTCGCGGCCCAGGCCGAGGGGAGGGTGTGATGGCCGAGTGGGTCACCATCGGTTCTCTCGACGATCTGCCTGAGGGCCGCGGGGTACGCGTGGAGGTCGGTGATGACCGCGTCGCCGTGTTCCGGATCGGCACAGACGTGTATGCGATCGGCGACCGTTGCAGCCACGCCGAGGCTTCGCTGGCAGAAGGCGAGGTCTTCGACCACGGCGTCGAGTGTCCGCGCCACGGCTCAGAGTTCGATCTGAAGACCGGCACACCCCAGTCGCTTCCCGCGACGGCGCCGGTCCCGACCTACGAAACGAGAGTGGACGACGGGAGCGTGCTCCTGAGAGTGGGGAGCGCATGAGCAGTCTCAAGATCGATGGAGTCCGGGCATCCGTCGAGGAGAAACAGATCCTCGACGGGGTCGACTTGGAAGTTCCCTACGGAGAGCTGCACGTGATCATGGGGCCCAACGGCTCAGGCAAGTCGACACTCAGTCATGTTCTCACGGGGCGGGATGGGTACGAGGTCGAAGGGTCGGCGACGATCGACGGGGTCGAGTTGCTCGACAAGCCGGTCGACGAACGGGCCAAACTCGGTCTTCTCCAGGCATTCCAGTATCCGGTCGAGGTGCCGGGCGTGGGGCTGCGCGAGTTCCTGCTCGAGCTGGGCGACGAACGTGGCCACGATTTCGAGGAGAGCACCGGGATCATCGAGGAGGTGGCCGAGACCTACGGGATGACCCCGTTCCTCGACCGTCCGGTCAACGTTGGTCTCTCTGGTGGCGAAAAGAAGCGCTCGGAGATCTTCCAGATGGCCATGCTGCGGCCGCACGTCGCCATCCTCGACGAGATCGACTCGGGTCTGGACATCGACGCAGTGCGGGAGGTTGCCGCCGCGGTCGAGGAGATGCGCGGTCCGGACGTTGCCGTGCTGCTGATCACCCACTACTCGCGCATCCTCAAGTACATGACTCCGGACCGGATCCACGTGATGATGGCCGGCCGGATCGTCGAGTCGGGTGGCCGTGAACTGGCCGACGAACTCGAGGCCGGTGGGTACGAGGCGTTGCGGGAGCGGTTGGGAATCGAGGCCCGCGCAGAGGAACCGGCCGAGAAGCCCATGTCGGAGTTCTTCACCGACACTCCCTTCGACTTCTAGATCTCCGTTCTTGCGTGAGTTGGCTGGCCTATTTGGGGTTTTCTCACGCGAGAACAGGCAGGTCGTTGGGGTAGCAACGTACTGCTGATTCCTGTTAGCTGTGAGTGAGCTGCCGTGACAGCGATACCTACACATCCATCAGAGAAGTGATGTATGATGCATCCTGTGAAGAGACTCCAGATTCTCAT
>CBEVHI010000164.1:0-4936 GCA_965549635.1 uncultured bacterium
CTGGTAGCTGGAAGCTGTCAGCTGCATGTGCCTCTGGACATTGGTGTCGCCCTGTGGGACACTCTCAGTGGACAGTTTCGGGGTCTCCGTTCAGACGCTCTGTGTCGAAGGAAGAGGACGTAGACCAAGGGCAACTCGGGGTCGCTCCGGCGTGTTGTGCAGCCCCTACCCTGCACCCGCCGTTGAGAGGCATCGAGAGAGGCGGCCGCCCATCGCCGTCGCCCAGGCTCCCCGCATGGAGCCAGCGCCTCTCCGTTCGGAGACCCCGATGTCCTTTTCTGAGCAGCCAGCAGCCAGCAGCCAGCAGCCAGCAGAGCGTGCCCACAGCGAAAGACTTCGAGCAACCTTCTTGCTGGCCGCTGGTAGCTGGAAGCTGTTCGCTCCCCTAGCGAGCCAGGGCGATCAAGTCGTCGATGGCGCCGGCATCAACCTTGACGCCGGGTCCCATGGTCGATGAGACGCTCATGTTGCGCACGAAGCGACCTTTCGCCGACGCCGGCCGTGCCCGCATGATCTCGGAGGTCAGCGCGGCCAGGTTCTCGACAAGCTGGCGGGCATCGAACGACACCTTGCCGATCGGGGCGTGGATGTTGCCGTAGCGGTCGTTCCGGTACTCGATCTTGCCACCCTTGAAGTCGCGCACAGCCTTCTCCACGTCGACCGTGACGGTCCCCGTCTTCGGGTTCGGCATCAACCCGCGTGGTCCGAGGACCCTTCCCAGCTTGCCGACCTGGGCCATCATCGAAGGAATGGCGATGGCAACGTCGAAGTCGAGCGCCCTGCCGCCCTGGATCTCCTCTGCGAGTTCCTTTCCCCCGACGAGGTCTGCTCCGGCGGCTTCGGCTTCCCGAGCCTTGTCACCGTCGGCGAAGACTGCCACACGAACCTCCTTGCCGGTTCCGTGTGGCAGAGCGACGGTGCCGCGCAGCAGCTGGTCGGCTTTGCGGGGATCGATCCCCAGGCGATACGCCACTTCGACGGTCTCGTCGAACTTCGCGTACGAGAACATCTTGACGAGTTCGATCGCCTCGTCGGGCGAGTAGGCCGTGTGGGCGTCGTAGCGCAACGTGGCCTGTGTGTAGTTCTTGCCGTGTCTCGGCATGTCATACCTCCGTGGTGCAAACGGCTCGTGCTCCGACGAGCCTCCCATCTCTTGCGGCTGACGCCGCAGTACTTCGTATTTCGTACTTCGTATCCCGACCGGCATCGGCTCGGCCTACGACGCACGTTGGCGCCGGAGCCTAGCTCAGGCGTCGACGGTGATCCCCATCGAGCGGGCCGTCCCCTCGATGATCTTCATCGCCCCCTCGATGTCGACCGCATTGAGGTCGGGCATCTTGGTCTCGGCGATCTGACGAATCTGGCTCTTGGTCACATTGCCGACCTTCTCCGACTGCGGTGTCGCCGAGCCTTTCTCGACGCGAGCCGCCTGGCGCAGCAGGACCGCCGCCGGTGGCGTCTTCGTGATGAACGTGAACGTGCGGTCCTCGTAGATCGAGATCTCCACCGGGACGATGGTTCCCGTCTGGCTCTCTGTGGCGGCGTTGTAGGCGCGCACGAAGTCCATGATGTTCACGCCATGCTGACCCAGAGCGGGGCCGACGGGCGGTGCCGGTGTCGCTTGCCCGGCGGGGATCTGCAGCTTCAGGATCGCCGCGAGTTTCTTTCGTGCCATATTCAGTCCTCAGTCTTCAGATCTCAGTCTTCAGCTCCCAACCTCCCGCCTTCTGGCTGGCTGCTGGAAGCTGGTAGCTCTCTTCCTATTGCTTCTGGATGTCGCCGAACCCCAACTCGACGGGGGTGTCGCGACCAAAGATGTTCACGAGGACGGTGACCTTCTGCTGGTCGACGTCCATGGCTTCGATGACGCCGTTGAAGTCGGCGAACGGTCCGGTGACGACCCGCACCGTCTCCCCGATCTCCCAGGCGGGTTTGAAGCGAGGCGTCTTCTTCTTGACCTCGACTTCTTGCACGCCGAGGAACCGCTCGACTTCACGCCGGGACAGCGGTGTTGGCTTGACACCGGATCCGACGAACCCTGTCACCCCGGGTGTGTTGCGGACCGCATACCAAGAGTCGTCGTCGAGGTACATGCGCACGAGCAGGTATCCGGGAAACACCTTTTTGGGGACGGTGACCTTGCGACCGCCCTTGAACTCGACGACGTCTTCCATGGGGATGACGACCTCGAAGATGCGGTCTTCGATGTGCATGGAGCGTGCCCGTGACTCCAGGTTGGCCTTGACCTTGTTCTCATACCCCGAGTAGGAGTGCACGACGTACCAGTCGCCTGGCAGGTCGTATGGGCTGATGGGTCGTTCTTCGACCGTCTCGGTCATGAGCCCCCCAGGAAGAACAGGATGCCGTCTTTGAACAGGAAGTCGAGTCCGAAGATGTAGATCGTCAGCGACATCGAGGTGATGACCGTCACGACCGTGAACGCGAAGAGCTGCTCCATGCTCGGCCATGAGACCCGTTTCAGTTCGGCTCTCACTTCGCGCATGAACCGGCGAAGGCGCGTCATCAGCGACAGCTGCTCGCCTCCCCGCTGGGGGCGGCGCTTGCGCTGCTGCTGCTTTCTCTTCTGTTTCAGCCGCCGGTCTTCACGCTCCTGAAGGCGGCGCATCTCTCGATTCATCTTCTTACCTCTCGGCAGGGGTGGAGGGACTCGAACCCCCAACCTCCGGTTTTGGAGACCGGCGCTCTAACCAACTTCGAGCTACACCCCTAGGGGTTCGGGACGGAGCCGGATTATACGTTCGCACGTCGAAGGCTGTAAAACCCCGGTCAGCTCACCGGTCGCAACCGGTGTCGACCCCATATTGCCACAGCGGCGCCGGCAACCACGAAGGCGAGCGCCACGCGAAGCCTCGTCTGCTTGGCCGTCGCCGTGGCGGGACGGTCGAGCAGGGACATGACCCTGTTCACAAACCATGCGGGGGCCAGGGCGTTCTCGTCCCTGAACTCGACGAGAGCCTTGCGGAGTGTGCGATACCCGGCAGCGTCCGCCTGGCAGACGAGACAGCTCTCGAGATGGGCCTGATCGGCATCGCCCAGGAGGACATTCCCGAGGATGTGTCCGGGCAGGAGCAGACGTACCTTCCTGTGCCGAAGCCAGTTCATAGCTCCTCCCTCAGGTACTCGCGCAGCTTGATGTGTGCACGGTGGAGTCGCACTTTCGCGGCGGTGACGCTGATGCCCAGCGACTCGGCGATCTCGCCGTGGGTCCAGCCCTCGACATCCTTGAGTACGACGAGGGTCCGGTGGACCTCAGGCAGACGGTCGAGAGCTTTGCGCAGCGCCATGCGCAGCACGGCGCTCTCTCCGGCGCGCTCGGGAGTGAGCCAGCCCGCATCGGCGACATCGCCCACATCGTCGAGCGATCCGGCGGCGCGGCGCTTGGATCGTGTGCGCAGCGTCCACGCGGTGTTGACGGTGATGCGGTGGATCCATGTGGAGAACGCCGCCTCTCCCCGAAATCGCGGGAGTGCCTTCCACGCTCTGATCATTGCTTCTTGTGCCACGTCTGCAGCCATCTCTCGATTCCCCACCAGCCGCAGTGCCAGACTGAACACCTCGTGCTGGTGTAGCTCCACCAGTCGTTCGAACGCTTCAACGTCTCCGGCACGGGCCAGGGCGACGAGGGCGTCGACCTCGCTGCGTTCGACCCCTGGGTTCGTCACCGCGTTACCCCGATGTCGGCCGTCACGTGGGTTCCTGCATCCGAGGTCAGCGTCGCCTTGAACCGTCCCGGTGATGTCGCATCGACTTCGACGCGAGCCTCCACCGCAGGTCGCAGCGGGGAGCGGAATCGGAACCGGGCGTCGGTGATCGGGCGATCCCCTGGAGTCATCCGGGCTACGCCCTGGGTCAGCCACGCCGCCGACAGCAGCCCGTGCACGATGACCCCGTCGAGACCGGCGGCGACGGCGCTGGCGTGATCCCAGTGGATGGGGTTCCAGTCGTGCGATGCTCCGGCATAGCGAACCAGGTCGGCCCGACTGGCCGATTTGGTGAGAGGACTGGACCCGGAGGCAAGGTGGGGACGTTCGTTCCGGGCCCGATGCTCCACGTCCGGTTCGTCCGTATCGACCCCCTCGGGCGCGGCTTCTGCGGAGACCACGAATGTTGAGCGCCCCTCCAAGAGCGGCTGTCCGTCGTCGACCGCCACGGCGAAGGTCACGAACGAAGCTCCCCCACGGGACCGCACCCGCTCCACGATGCCGGTCACCGTCAATGGTGTGCCTACGTGCAGCGGTCGGAGCCAAGAGAAGGTCTGCTCGCCGTGCAGGATCGCTCCGGCCTCCTGAACGGCCTGCTCGGCCAGCAGCTGCGGGGCTACGGCGAACAGGAGCGCCCCGGCGAACGAGGGCGGGGCCACTTGCTGCCATCGATCCGGATCGTCGCCGGTCGCCTCGACGTACGCACCGACTTGTCCGGCGTGGATCTGTACCGGGACGGGGCCGTAGCGGTGTCCGGTCAGTTCTTCGAGGCTCATGTCGGCTCCTCATGTCCTGAGTCGCAAGTCATGTACTCACCGGCCATCGACGCCCCTCAGGACACTGCGAACGCGCCGTCGGGGTGGACCAGAGCCCACCCCGACCGAGGAACCCCTTGTTCTCCACCCGCAGGCGAGGTCACGTTAGTACGGCGCCATCGTCCGCGTCGGCCGGGGTGACGAGAATCTTCTAACGCGTCTCCCTGTGGAGTGTGTGCTGGCGGCACCAGGCACAGTATTTCTTGAGTTCCAAGCGCTCTTTCGTGTTGCGCTTGTTCTTGGTTGTCACGTAATTGCGCCGCTTGCACTCGGTGCATGCCAATGTGGTTGGCGGACGCTTGTCAGATGCCATGTGTCTGTATTCCTACTTGTTGTTCGTCGTGCTATTTGATGACTTTGGTGACGGTGCCGGCACCGACGGTGCGGCCACCCTCGCGG
>CBEVHI010000165.1:0-4867 GCA_965549635.1 uncultured bacterium
CCAACCGATCGGCATCATCGATCAGACACAGCATGGGTTTGGGTCCGGCAAGGGCACCGAACTCGTCGATCCGCACCCCCGTTGCGTCGAGATCTCCAAGAACCGCCAGATCGACGCACCCTCTGGCGATCCTGGCCAGCGTCTCCAGAGCAGTCGTCTTCCCCGACCCTCTCTTGCCCGTTATGACACCATGCCGCCCCCGGGCCAGCCGGAACCCCGCCGGGCGTAGCACCGATCTCCCACCGACACCGACCGGGAAGAACCATGCCCGCTGCTGGCGAACGGCGCCTCCTCCGATACCGTGTATCGCCAAGCTCTGCGGAAGAGCGCCGATCTTGACGGGTCGCTCGGCAGGAACGACCCCGGTGTCATCGGCCGGTTCGACGATGCGAACCGACCTACCCTCGGCAATCCTGAGGGCACCATCTTCTGTCGGCCGGATCGCTCGCCCAAGTCCGAGTGCCGCGTACTCATACGGGTCGGCCAGCGCGAACGCAAACCTTTCGGGAAACGCCGACAGCAATTCGCCACCAATCGAACCGGCAGAGCGAACGACCGCTGCCGCGAACACCCCCACCTCCGGCCCTTCGCTGCACACTCGACGAAACTCATCGCCCACCGGCACGCCGTCAGCCAGCAGCAGGATCGGGAAGGTCCCACCGCCATCGTGGCGTCGCTGTTCGATGATCTCCACCAGGTACCGCAGAAGGCGTAGCTGTCGTTCAACGTCCCCGGATGCAACGATGGTGCCGACCTGGGGAAGGCCGTCAAGCACCTGGAAGCGTTCACCGAAAGCGCCGATCGCATGCACGTGTGCCTGGGGATGGCTGGAGCAGATGGCGGTTGCGAGCCCGACGAGTGCACGCGACGTGCGATCGGCGTCGAGTCCCGCGAAGAGCACGTTGGTCGCTTCCCACCACACGACGCGATGGCCGCGAGGATCGTCGATGAGGCCGAACGGGGTGGCCCATCGGACATCGGGACTCGAACCAAAGTCGAGCTCGGACAGGTGCACGGTCGCGGGCAACTCTGAGGACCACACCCTGGGCAACGGCACCTCGCCGGAGAGCAGCGCGGCGGACCGGATCGTCTCGGCCAGTGGTGCCAGCCCATCCTCTTCTTCCTCTTGCCACAGAAGCGGTTCCGACCTCACGAACCGGGCGACTCGCACCTTGGCCGACCTCTGGCGGGTGGTGGCGAGAGCTGCCTGGAATGCCACGAGCTCCCCCGGTCCGAGCCTGAGGAACCCGCGTCCCGGCGTGCTCCGAGCGATCCGGGCGGCATCAGCCACGCCGACAACATCGGACGAGTCGGCAGGGTCATGAACTCGCAAACAGATGCGGAGCGCGGTGTTGGCGCGGATGCGATCGCTGATGACTCCTGCAGGCCGCTGCGTGGCTAGCAACAGGTGCATCCCGAGGCTGCGACCGCGCCGTGCGATGTCGATGAGGCCGTCGAGTGTCGCTGGTGCCTGCTCTGCCAGAGCAGCGAATTCATCGACAATGATGAGGAGATGCGGAATCGGTCTCGTCCCTCGATAGGACGCGAGATCCTCTGCTCGGTCTGCCCGGAGGAGAGACTCGCGTTCTCTCAGCTCCGCCTCGAGTCCCTCCAGCCCTCGTTGCGCGCTGGTTGCATCGAGGTCGGTCAGCGTGCCGACGACATGTGGCAGGTCTGCGCACGCGTCGAACGTCGAGCCGCCCTTGTAGTCGATGAGCACGAAGCCCAGCCGGCTCGGAGGCACCGACGCGGCAAACGAGAGCACCAAAGTGCGAAGCAGCTCACTCTTCCCTGATCCCGTGGTCCCCGCCAGGAGACCGTGCGGTCCGTCGGCGACAAGGTCGATGATCAACGGACCCGCCGGGCCATAACCGATGGGTGCCTGCAGTCTGGCCGCTGCGCGCCACCGGTGAACGATGGCTTCGGGGGTCGGGAAGCCCAGCAGTTCTCCAAGGGTTGCCGGCCCACCGTCCGGCGTGCGATCCTCAGGGTCTTGGAGCCGCGCCAGTGCTCTCGAGACGGTGAACGCTTCCTGCTCGGAGACGACGATAGGTGTGATGCGGCGCCGTGCACCGTTGTCGACACGGGTCACCGAAGCCTGCCCACGAAGGTCGATCAACGTATGACAGTCTCCCGGGAGTGCGGCGGTCGTCTCGGCGATGACCACCTCCGCCCCGTCAAAGGGCTCTGGTGCCCGATCCCCGACCCGGACGGATAGCGCCGCTCCCCGCTCGGCGTGGGGGAGCCACTTGAGCCAGTCCCAGTCGGGTGTCGTTGGCGCTCTCACGGACAGGTCCGCCGGGCCGTGGAGAACGACCGCCTGAACGAGGATCCAACGGAGAAGTCCTGTCGCAGCGGCACGGTCCCCGGCGATGCCGACCGTCACGCCCTTCGCGAGGCGAATACCAGACGGGGCTCCGTCGGGCTCGACGCCAACCGAGACGAGGCCGAAGTCCTCATGCACCGGTCGCCGCTCCCACAACACCGAGTCGATACCGAGTGCCCTGCCGATAATGATTGCCGGTTCGGGCATTTGGGAGCGGAGGGCCGCAAGCCGGCGCCGTTCCCACTGTGCCCTGTCGGTGGCATAGCGGGCCAGCGCACGGGCGTAGTCTTCACGTGCGGCCCGCCTCTCTCGACGTGCGGTCATCCAGGCTTCGAGCCACGAGCCCGCAGCCATGACCGCCCCCAGCAGCGAGAAGACTGCCAGGGCTGGTCCGAACAGAAGCGCCGACACCGCCCCGGCGATCACAGAGATCGCGACAGTGGCCCAGCCGAATCGAGCCCGATCCTGCTGCACGTCAGGTGGCACGGGCCGCCCCGGCGGCGCGGGCGGCGAAGCCCGGCCGACTCTGGGAGGTCGGTTGAAGGACACCTTT
Organism: uncultured bacterium; assembly: GCA_965549635.1. Classification (GTDB taxonomy): domain Bacteria; phylum Actinomycetota; class Acidimicrobiia; order Spongiisociales; family UBA4744; genus CBEVHI01. The sequence goes on from CBEVHI010000165.1 coordinate 2,880, forward strand.
CCTTCTCGGTAGCGCCCCGCCGGGCTTTGCGGGGTTGCTCGCTCGTCCAGAATGGCACCGTTGGGAATCGAAGAAACCAGACGGTGACCGGGCGCCTTTCTGCCGTCGATCCACACGCATTCGGGGGTGTCGGGCAGAGCGGCGCATAGATCGGCTACGGTCGCATCAGGGCTTGCGTCGACCACGTAGTCATGGTGGCCGATGGTGATCGCGATGTTCACACCTGCCTCGCGGCTGTCGACAGGTCTGCATGGAGGGCAGCGAGCGCCGCCCCCCTCTGCCGCAGCTCATTGGAGAATCGCAGCGCTCCGGGTCCCGACCATGTGGCACCGGCTTCGAGACCCAGCAGCGCGATCTCATGCTCCAACGCTGCCAAGCGTGCTGCCACGGCGGTCAGTCGGCGCGCCAGAAGATCACGATCGTTGGCGGAAGACACTATGCCGTGGCGGTCTCGATGGCTTGGCGACGTCGACTGACCGCAGCGGCGTTCTCTGCCATCGCTTCGCGAAGTCGGTGCAGCGCCGGGACGAACTCGCCGTCCCAACGCGCCCGGAAGCGCCGGGCCGCGGGACCCGTCCAGGCAGTCGAAGCCAGCGACGCCGTGATGCGTGCTTCGAGGGCTTCTATCGCCGCCCCTTCATGCCTGAACTTCGCTGCAAGTTCCTCGAGCTGAGCGAGATCGCCTCCGTAGACGGCCATGGTGCTCCTTCCTTGCTCGACCCCGGACGACCCACGATCGGCACCGTAAAACGTTGTGGAACGATTGTCTAGAGCTCTTGACAGCCGTTCGTGATGTCGGATACCTTTGCGCCATGGCATACGTTCGCCGCATCATGGTCACCGCGGGCCTGCTGGCGGGCGAGGCGATGTGCATCGGAGCTCTGGCCATCGCCGGCCGAGCCCCCTTCATGTCCCTCGACCTGCGCAGCGCCGAGCCCGTCGATGCCTTCATGTCGGTCCTGCGGGTTGCCAGCCTCGTTGCGATGGTCTGGCTCACCGTCTCGACGCTGGTCTACCTCGCCGCAGGGAGACATCGGGCCGACATCCCCCGATGGTTCACGCTCCCCCTCATCAGAAGACTTGTCGATGGGACAATCGCCGCGGTGGTCGCCAGCGGAGCAATCGCATCGCCCGCGTATGCCGTGCCGCCGCCCGTCATCGTCACGGTCGACTCATCGGGGGTCATTCTGCCTCCGGGAATCGAGGTGCGGGAGCAGCTCATCTCGCCGACCGGACGTGGTCCGGTACCGGTTCCCGGCACCGGCGCTCCGACTCCTGCCGTCGTGACGGTCCGGTCGGGCGACAACCTCTGGACGATCTCGCGTCGCCACCTGAACGATCTCGGTGAGGATCTCGACCGCCTGCCTGCCTACTGGGCCAGGGTCGTAGAAGTCAACCGGGGACTGCTCCGATCAGGAAACCCGGATCTGATCTACCCCGGCGAGACAGTGCTCCTGCCTCCCATCTGATCACCCGGCAAGCCAGGACAGCCGCACCCTGCGATTGGGATTGTCACGATTCGGGTCGACCAGAACGATCGACTGCCACGTCCCCAGCGTCATGCTTCCCGAAATCACCGGAATAGTGAGACTCGGGCTGATGAAAGCCGGGATGACATGGTCAGCGCCGTGCCCGGTGCTTCCATGGCGATGCCGCCAGCGACGATCGTCACCGGGAAAGAGTGCGTCGATCACATCGACCAGATCGGCGTCGCTGCCGGCGCCTGTCTCCATGACTGCCAGGCCGGCGGTTGCATGCTCGGCGAACACCGAGAGCAGGCCGTCTCCTCGGCCGGCGACGAAATCTGCCGCTTGCCGGGTGATGTCGAACACTCCCCTGCCGGTCGTGAGGTGGATGATCGTGGAGTCCATGGGCCCATGGTCGACTTTCCACAGCCAACAGTCAACAGGAAGCAGCCAGCAGCCAGCAGCCAGCAGCCGACAGCCAACAGCCAACAGCCAACAGCCGACAGCCAACCTTCTAGCTGG
>CBEVHI010000166.1:0-4865 GCA_965549635.1 uncultured bacterium
CCGGACAGCTCGCTCAGAAGCTTCCGAACATTGTCCTCGTACGTGGCGTCGGGCCCCGCATATCGTGCCGAGTAGACGCCAGGGGCTCCCCCGAGCGCGTCCACCTCCAGTCCCGTGTCGTCCGCCAGCGCCGGCAGCCCGACCGCTCCGGCCACCACCCTCGCCTTGAGACGGGCGTTCTCCTCCAGCGTCGATCCCGTCTCTTCCACCTCAGGCCAGTCGATATCCCGTGCCACGGCTTCGATCAGACCCAATTCATGAAGGACGTCCTCGATCTCACCGATCTTGTCGGTGTTCTTCGATGCGACAACCAGTCGCTCGATCCTCACACCTCGGCTGCCTGACGCTGCAAGTCCAGCAGCTCGGCGATCCCACCATCGGCGAGGTCCAGCAGATCGTTGAGTTCGGTACGAGAGAACGGCGCCCCCTCGGCCGTCCCCTGCACTTCGACGAGCAATCCGCGGCCGGTCATCACCACGTTCATATCGACATCGGCGGCGACATCGTCGGCGTACTCGAGGTCGAGCCTTGCCTCCCCGTCGACCATGCCCACCGAGACCGCAGCAACGCGATCGATGATGGGGTTCTTGCGCAGGGCACCTTTGGCGATGGCGTCCTCGATGGCGTCGTGCATCGCGATCCACGCACCGGTGATCGCCGCGCATCGAGTTCCACCGTCTGCCTGGAGAACATCGCAGTCGACACGCAGGACCATCTCCGGCAGGGCTTCGAGTCGTACCACTGATCGCAGGGCTCTTCCGATCAGCCGGGAGATCTCTTTGGACCGACCTCCCGAGTAGTTGTCCCGACGAATGCGCTCGTTGCTGGAGCCCGGCAGCATCCCGTACTCGGCCGTTACCCAGCCTTTCTTGCCTCCTCGCAGCCACCTCGGCACCTCATCGTCGATCGAGGCAGTGCACAGCACGCGGGTTCTGCCCATTTCGATCAGTACGGAACCTGCAGTCATCTCCGTATACCCCTGGGTGATGCGTACGGGCCGCAGCTCGTCTACGGGACGTTCTCTCGATGCCACCTGTCCTCCTCAGACCTTGACGGTCATTCCTGGGACCGCAAGGCCCACCGGCTTGCCAAACGCTGCTTCCGCCTCCGCCACCGACCGGCCCGGATCGAGGAAGGGCCATACGTGGGTGATCATCAGCTTGTCGACGACATGGTCCCTGGCGATCCTTCCCGCCTCGGTCGCGGTGAGATGCTGACTCCACGGCTTGTCCTCGGATGCGCCCTGGTAGGTCGCCTCACACACGAACAGATCGGCTCGCTCTGCCAGTTGGGCCCACTCCCCTGCCGGCCCGGTGTCCGATGAGTACATCAGGACCCTCCGCTCAGCCTCGGCACGGACGGCCAGCGTTGGCACGCCGTGGTCGGTCATGGCGAAACGAAGGTCGACCGACTTGACGGTCGCGCTGGCGCCGTCTCCACAGATCCGAAAGTCGAGTGTCCCGTTGGGATCGTGTTCCGGTCCGCCGAGGTAGCAGGTGACCAGTTCATGAAGGCCTTCCGGGCAGAACACCGGAACGCCGGTCTTGTCTCCGGGCCCGTATTTGACGGCGTGATAGAACCCGAAGAGGTCGACGCTGTGGTCGGCGTGGACATGCGTGATCACGACGGCATCGACGGTGCGGTAGTCGATCGCTGCCTGTAGCGCGGCAAACGTGCCAGGTCCCGCGTCGACCCAGATCCGGGTGTCGGCTTGCTCGATCAGGTAGCCGGAAGCAGGCCGACTCGGCGTGGCGAACGTCCCGTTGGATCCCAGAACCGTGAACCGCATGGCCGCCAGTGTAGGGAGCGACGCGGGACTGTCGGTTGCTGCCGACCCTCGCGAGCACCGACGATCCTGGGTCAGGCGCGAGCTCCGCCGGAGACGGCGGGGATGATCATGATCTCGGCCCCGTCGACGACGGGTGTCTCGAGCCCCTCCAGGTAGCGAACGTCGTCGTCGCCGAGAAACACGTTGACGAAACGGTGCAAACCGCCGTCGATGTCGACGAGGCGCTCACCGATGCCCGGGTATCGGGACTCCAGATCGACGAAGACATCCTTGATCGTGGTGCCGGACACGGTGACCTGGCTCTCGCCGCCCGTGTACATGCGCAGGATGGTGGGGATCCTCACCTCAACGGCCATCTCAGCTTCCGATCTCGAGCGACTCTTCGATCACGTTCCCGTCTCGCAGATAGAACCCTCGCAGCCTATCGCCGGTCGACGAGATCAGATAGATCCAGCCGGGCTCGGCGGCGAGGCGGCGGTCGGTCGCCGAGGGGTACGGCTCCGAGTGCGGGTGCGAGTGGAAGGCCCCCACCATCTCCCAGCCGTTCGCTTCGGCGTGACGCAACGCCCGGAAGTGTTCCTCCGGTTCGATCGTGTAGGCAACCGGCGAGTGCTCGACGTTCGTCAGGCAGTAGACCATTCGCAGACGCCCGGCATCATCACCGGCCAGCAGGCCGCACGCCTCTTCCGGCGCACAGAACGATGTATGGGCGCTGATGGCCTCTCGGATCTGTTGCGGTACTCGCATGGCACTCCACACAACGCCGGTCCCCGTGCCGGACTTCCCTGAATCGTCGGACGAACCGACAGTAGCCTTGCGGATATGAAGTCGATCCGTGTGCTCAGCATCGACGGAGGAGGCATCCGGGGCATCCTTCCGGCCCGTGTGCTCACCGAACTCGAGCGAGTCAGTGGGCTCCCCACAGCAGATCTGTTCGACATCATCGTCGGAACCTCCATCGGCGGCATGGCGGCGATGGCCCTGGCTCTCCCCGGTGAGAACGGACAGCCGGCGCCGGCCGCCGACATTGGCGCGTTCTATGAACGGAACGGCAAACACATCTTCTCGCAACCCACGACCGGGTTCCCGCGCAACCGCGAGGACTTGCGCGAACTGATCGCCAGGGTAGGGATGCAGGCGGCCATGTTCGGTTCCAACCCCGATGCAGGCAACGCCCGCTACCCCGCCCGAGCGCTCGAGGAAGCTCTCGTCGAACAGTTCGGCGACGCCAGGCTCTCCGACGCTATTCGCGACGTCGTCGTCACCGCGTACGACGTCAACGCCGGTGCCCCCAAGCTGTTCCGATCCCGCGACGCCAAGGCGAGTCCGGCTGCCGACTACCTCATGCGAGACGTCGCCAGGGCGACCTCGGCCGCTCCGACCGTCTTCCCCGCGTTCCGCCTTGCGGAAGCCGACGGACCGGACAGGATCCTGCTCGATGGCGGCGTCTACGCCAACAACCCGGCGATGATCGGCTACGCGGAAGCGATGGAACTTGCCGGATGGCGTGGCATCCGGGTCAAGACCATCCGCCTCGTTTCACTCGGGACGGGCCTCCCCCGGCCCACAACGAGGAGCTACGAGGAGTTCTCCAGCCAGTCATGGTTGCGTTTGGCGGAGGACATGTTCGAGGCGGGGAGTCGCGGCCAGAGCCGGCTCCACGACGAACTCCTCGAGCATCTGCTCGGGGACCACTACCACCGTTTCAACCCGACGCTCCCGACCGAATTCGCCATGGACGACGCCACCGACGTGTCGATGGTGGCACTGCGACATCTCGCCACGAGTTTCGTCGAAGAGCACGCCGAGGACATCGCCGAGGTGGCCGAGCTACTCACTGATCGTTGAGGAAAGCTCGTGCCGTGGCCAAGGAGGTGGTCTGCGGCATCGGTGGCAGCGAGCGCAACAGGACTCTCCCGTAGCGACGTTTGAACAGCCGCGAGTCGAGGATCGCGACGACGCCCCGGTCTTCGGTCGTCCGGATCAGCCGGCCTGCCCCTTGGGCGAGCAGCATCGCTGCGCGAGGGACATCGACGGTCATGAACGCCGAGCGACCGGCAAGCTCGGCGGCCTCTCGTCTCGCCTGCCAGAGCGGGTCGTCGGGACGCGGGAACGGGAGTTTGTCCAACACGACCAGTTCGAGAGCCCGCCCCGGGATGTCGAGGCCTTCCCAGAACCCCATCGTGGCAACCAGCACCGATGTTTCGTCGGCCTCGAACCGTTCGATCAGCCTGGCTTTGGGCAGGTCCCCCTGCGTGAGCACCTCGAAGGGGACATGGTCACGCAGATGGTCACTGATGATCGCCAACATCCGATAGCTGGTCGTCAGTACCAGTGCCCGACCTCCGGAAGCGACCAGGAGTGACTCCACCTCTGCCATGGCCCGGTCCTGGTAGTCGGGTGAGCGTGGCTCGGGCAGTCGCGCCGCCACGTACACACGTCCTTGGCTTTGGTAGTCGAAAGGGGATGCGACCCGCAACGGCCGGTAGCCGAGCGTGGCGTCGTCGGTTTGGAAGCCGAGTCGTTCGGCCAGCGGGGCCAGGGAGCCCGCTACCGAGAGCGTTGCGCTGGTGAGGATGACCGGCACCCTGCCCAGAAGCTTGTCGGCCAGCAGCGGCCCCACCTCGACCGGTGCGATCCGGTAGGCCGTTCGGTCGGGCTCGCGTTGCACCCATGCGACGTACCCGTCAGGCGGCTCGACGGCCATGCCGACGTCTCCCGCCAGGTGCCCCGAGAGGCGCAACACCCTGGCCCTCGCCCCGAGCGCGCCGGGCGAAGTCGGTTCCGATGCCCGCACCGCCTTGGTGACCTCGCCGAGGCTCGACGCCGCCGAGGAGAACACCGCGCCCAAAGGACCCGGCGATGTCATCCGGCCGGCGTCGGCGCGGTCCAGACTCTTGGCGACCTGCTTCGCCTGTTCCCCGAACGGCTTCACCACCTTGTCTGCTGAGGAGCGCGTCGTCTGGGCGCGCAGGTAGGAGCCCGCGGATCGCTGCACCTGCCAGAAGCGGCCCTCCGCCAGCTCGATACCGAGGGCCGACGCCATCGTGTCTTCCAACCTGTGGGCCTCATCGAC
>CBEVHI010000167.1:0-4852 GCA_965549635.1 uncultured bacterium
AGGTAGCCAGGTCAGGATCCTGGGATACTGTCTCGATGCGATTGATCAGTGCCGCCTTCCCCGACCCTCCCGGCATGGACACGGCGCTCTCCCATGCCATCCTGCTGCAGGTCGCACGTGCCGAGCGGCCGGCGACGTTCCGCATCCACATTCCGGGCCCGGTCGTCGCGTTCGGACGTCGGGATGCTGCCCAAGCCGGGTATCGGCGGGCGGTGGAAGCTGCAATCTCCCTTGGTTTCGGCACCGTCGAGCGCCTCGCCGGAGGACGGGCCGCCGTCTTCGATCATGAGACCCTTGCGTTCTCGTGGACGGTTCCGGTCGACGATCCTCGGGCTGGGATCACCGAGAGGTTCGTGGAGATCAGCACCCTCATGGCCGAATCGCTGCAAACACTGGGAGTGGACGCGCGGGTCGGCGAGATCGAGGGCGAGTACTGCCCGGGACGCTACAGCGTCAACATCGGTGGCACGGTGAAAGTCATGGGGGTCGGGCAACGGATCGTTGCCGGCGCTGCCCATGTCGGTGGGGTCGTCGTCATCGGTGGAAGAGAGCGGGTTCGCGATGTGCTGGTTCCCGTCTATGAGGCCCTCCAGATCGGGTGGGACCCTGCGACGGTTGGAGACCTCCGTTCCGCCCTGCCAGCCATCACCACCGCACAGGTGCACGACGCCATCCTGGATCGGCTCGGCGAGCAACACCAGCTCGAACCGGACCGGATCGACGACGCGACCCTCACGCTCGCTTCGAGCCTGGTGCCCCTCCACCGGCCATCTCATCCCGCGTAGCTGGTGAACTCGAACACCTTGCTGTGGCCAAACGCGTCCTTGACCTTCACCATGAAGGGCTCACCGTATGGTGCGGTCTCGAAAATGACCTTCACGTACCACTCGCCGCTCTCGCCGACGACGACGTCACCCGAACCAAACTCTGACTGCACGACCACGACGGTTCCGGGCTTGCCCGTCCCGTAGTACTCGTCGTAAGGCGGGTTCAGCTCACAACTCCCCCAGGTGGCGTGTGCGGTGAACGCGGAGGGCGCTTCCGGCTTGTCGTAGAAGACCTCCACGGTGGCGTCTGCTGTGTTGCCGGCACCGTCGGTCGCCGTGAACCTGGCAAGGTTGCCGCCCGGCGACAGCACCAACACGATCGACCAGTGCCCATCTGCGGTGACATCCGCCTGGTACCGGCCCGCCGTGACCACCGCTCCCGGTTCGGTGCTGCCTTCGAAGAGAATCGTCTTCTCCGACGAGTGCCAGCCCGGCTCCGGAGTTCCGACGGTGATCCACGGCGGGGTCCTGTCGACGACTGCCGGTGCTTTCGGGACACTCGTGGTGGGAACCTGCGAGGTTGTCGTCGTGCTCGGAACAGGCGCTGTCGTCGTCGTGCTCGGAACCTGCGGAACCACAACAGGGGGCGGCACGAGGACGGCTGATGTGGTGACCGGGGAGGTCACGGTGTCGGCCAACCATCGAGAGGGGCCGAGGACGAGTCCGGCCAGGAACACCACCATCGTGAATGCGATGGCGAAAGCGGTGACCGGCGTTCGTCGCCGAATCGGCTGCCTGCGCATCAGCAGCAGCGGTGCTCCTGCAATGCTGCGGTGGATGCCGTCAACGGCGCGAGCTGCACGCTGGTCGAGGCTCATGGCCGTTCCCCCAGTCGGATCGCAAGCGTCTTGCGACCGCGATGCAGATGTACCTTCGTCGTCGCCTCGGAGCAGCCGAGAATCGCCGCAACGTCGGCGACCGATCGATCCTCCAGGTAGTGCAACGCGATCGCCTGGGCCTGGCGCCGCGGCAGGCGTCGGACGTGATCCCAGAATGCAGAGTCGACGGCATCGAGTTCGGGCAACGGCTCCTGGCGGTTCAGGGCGACACGCGCGAGTGCCTTCGCCTCCGACACACTCCTTCGGTACCGCGAAACCGCCATGTTGGCTACCACTCTTCGCACCCACGCACCGGGTGCTTCATAGGCTCCGATGCGCTCCCATTGTCGGTGAGCTGCGAGGAATGCCTCTTGAGCGAGGTCCTCGGCGGCCCATCTGCTGCCCGAGAGTGCATAGGCGAGACCGACGACGGCCCTGAACTCGCGCCGATAGAAGACATCGAAGTGTTCTGCGACCGTCGCCCGGTCGTCTTGTGCCCTCATCCAGCACGCTCCAGCGACGCACAACGGCCTCCCAGACCTCTCCCCCACTTACTCGTATCGGACGCCGAGAAGGTTTACTGAAGGTACGCTCCAGCGTCATGTCGATGGCCGAAACATGAGAACCACCCTTGGGGTAATCGTCGCGGTGCTCCTCATCGGCGGGACTGCCGTCATGCTGTCGCCGTCGTTCGACGAGCCCACGCGTCTCGGCGCGGGCATGGCCGTGAGAGTCGGTGTCCTCTTCGGCGCCGTCTGGCTGGCATTTCCAGATCTCCACAGGGTGCGTGCCCGCACCGCCGTACCTCTCGCAGCCGTCGGCATCGCGTTGATGTACCGCCCGCGCATCGCCATCTACCTGCTCCCTCTGGCGGTCGTAATCATCGTGCTCACTCCCCGTTTCAGGAAGGATCCATGATGAGGTGGAGAGACTCAGGCTCGGGGGACAGAGCAAGGTCTCGATCGACCCGAGAGCTCGCCGGCCCGGACGATACGTGGTCGGCCCTCCGGATCAAGCAACTCTCCTCGTGACGACCGGGGTGCTGTCCCTGGCATAGCACCCCACCGCCGCCGCTCACCGGATAGCCTTGCGGCATGGAACGCATCCTTGTGATCAACGGACCCAACCTGAACCTCCTCGGCTCGCGGGAACCCGAGATCTACGGAACGACCACGCTGAGCGATCTGGAGTCGCAGTGTCGCTCCTGGGGAACGAGCCTCGACGTCGAGGTGCGAACCTTCCAGTCCAACCATGAAGGGGCTCTGATCGACGGCCTCCAAGAGGCAGTCGGAGTGTTCGATGGCGTCGTGATCAACCCTGGCGCCTACGCCCACACTTCCTACGCACTCCACGATGCCATCGCCGCCTGCGGCCTCCCAACCGTCGAGGTGCACATCTCCAACGTCCGCGAGCGGGAGCCGTGGCGAGGCATCTCGCTGACGGCCCCGGCGTGTGTCGCGACCATCTACGGACGCGGTGTCGAAGGGTATCGATGGGCCCTTCGTCATCTCGTCCTTGCCAAACGCTTCCCCGCGATCATGGCCTCCTACGGGGAAGGCGTCGACCACGTCGGAGATCTGCGTGTCCCCTCCACCGGCGGTCCCCATCCGGTCGCAGTGTTGGTGCACGGCGGCTTCTGGCGACGGCAGTGGGCCCGTGACCTGATGGATGGTTTGGCGGTGGACCTCGCCGGCCGCGGCGTCGCCACCTGGAACATCGAGTACCGCAAGATTGGCGAGGGTGGCGGATGGCCGGCCACCGTGCTCGACACGGCTCGTGCGATTGATCACCTCACGAGGCTCGACGCCGACATCGATCGTGATCGGGTGGCGGTCGTCGGTCACTCAGCCGGGGGCCACCTCGCCCTCACCGCCCACCCGGATTCGGTGTCGCCGATCCTGCTGGTCTCGCTGGCCGGTGTGACCGACATGGCCGCAGCGATCAGGGATGAAGTCGGGTCGGGGGCGCCGGCAGCCTTCATGGGTGACGCCACTTCACCGGCTGCCATCGCCCAGGCGTCACCGATGACGATGCTCCCGCGCGGCGTTCGACAGCTGGCCGTCCACGGCACGGACGACGACACCGTGCCTGCCGCCTACAGCCGACGCTACGTCGATGCCGCTCGGGCAGCCGGAGACGACGTCGACTATCTCGAGCTGACATCGACCGGACACATGGAGCTCATCGACGAACACTCACCGGCGTGGTCGAAGACGGCCGATAGCATTCTGGAGGTACTCTCGTGACCTGGGTATTCACAGCATTGACCGCCGCCGCACTGGTCGTCCTGCTTGTCGGCGAACGGGGAAACGTGACCCTCCGCAATGTTGCCAAGCCCATCGCGTCCGCCGGCTTCGTTGGCGTTGCGTTGAGCGCCGGGGCTCTCGAAACCCACTACGGAACGTGGATCTTCTTCGGGCTCATGTTGGGTGCGGCGGGCGACGTGCTCCTGCTGGGAGCATCACAGACTGCATTCCTGTCGGGGCTCGTCGCGTTCCTCATGGGTCACGTGCTGTACGTGATCGCCTTCCTCACACTCGGTCTCGATGCCGGAGCATCGTTCATTGCGGGTAGCGTCGCCCTCGTCGCTGCAGCCATCGTGTTCGTGTGGCTCCGCCGCCACCTGCCCGCGGCGATGATCGGACCGGTGGTCGGCTACATCGTGGTGATCTCGGCGATGGTCGTCACCGCCATCGCGGCCGTGGCGGCCGGGGCGGGGGCGCTGATCCTGGTCGGGGCCTCGCTCTTCTACCTGTCAGATCTCGCCGTCGCCAGGGATCGTTTCGTCTCCCCGGGATTCCTCAATCGGGTGTGGGGGCTGCCCCTCTACTACGCCGGTCAGCTGCTCATCGCCTGGTCGGTCGCCGAGAAGCTCGCGTAGCAGCGGCTCTCGCTGACGCTGCTGGCTGTCAGCTGTTCGCTGCTGGCTGTTCGCTGCTGGCTGTTGGCTGTCAGCTGTCCGCTGTCAGCTGTTCACTGTCAGCCTTCCGCAGCCGGTGTCCGCGCACCCAGCTCACGATCGAGGAACAGCAGTGCCGCCCCGTTGTCTCCCGCCAGCTTGATCTGTTCGACGATCTGGGAGACCGACGCTTCTTCCTCGACCTGCTCATCGATGAACCAGTGCAAGAGAGGAAGAGCGTGGAACTCTCCAGCCGACGAGCAGCGGGCATAGAGATCATGAATCGATGCAGTGACCCGACGCTCGTG
>CBEVHI010000168.1:0-4829 GCA_965549635.1 uncultured bacterium
GGCCGCGACGAGTGCCGTGATCATCAACTGGCCGTACAGCCGGGAGTTCAACGCCCCGAGATCGACGCGTACTCCCTCCTCGGTCCGTTCGGCGACGACTCCCTGCCACCGGATCGCCCGCCCTGCGTACTGCTCCTCGAACAGCGTTGCGATCTGGAAACTCAGAAGACTTCCGTCGAACAAGGCGCCGGCTACCTCGAGCGGATCGGATCCGAGAGCAGGAGCGTCGGTGGCTGTGGCAGAGACGTCATCGCTCATCGAGGCCAACGTGTCGAGAACGGAATCGTCGACCCGTTGCTCCTCGAAGTCCGAGGTTGGCGAGTCGAGAACGAATTCGTCGGCCTCCTGCTCCTGGACCGGTTCGGATGGCCCCGGCATGTCCGGATACGGGCCAGGTGCCTGATACGGAGGTTCCATCGAGAATGGGTCCGGGGGGAGGAGGACGGGGGGAGCGTCGTCGAAGTGCGACTCCACTCGCTTCTCCATAGGGCGGTCACGGCGGGACATCGCCTTGGCTGCGGCCAGCAGGAGTCGAGCCGTCGTAACGATACGATCGGCATTCCGTTCAACCGATCGACGATCGAACACCACCATGTCGTCGGTGATCTTGGCTGCGGGGAGTTCGCTCATCAGCGCGGCGATGGATCTGCGGACCTGGGGGGTCAGTACGGTGGCGAGTCGAGCCGGGTCGTCCGTCTTGATGGTGAACTCATCGTCGAACGTCCGATCGCCAATCTCGGCATCCTGGGCGCCCATGAACTCGGCGAGCTTCGACAGTCCCTTCTTGCGGGTCAACCGCAGTCCAATCCCGAGTGACGGGTAGTCGACGCGATACCTCGTCATTCTCGAGTTGCCGGACCCTCGAGTCTCGATGGTGAGGTTGAGATCATCGACCACTCCTTCGATCCTCGGGGACGCCAGCACGCTCTTCTTCTCGTAGGTCACTCCCAGCGTCTGGGCGGCGCTCTTCCATGCTCCCCCCTGCTGGCTGCTGGTCAGGACCGAGACGATGCCGATGACAACCGCAATTGCGAAAAAGACGGAGAAATCCATTCCGTCAGTCTACGTGGTCATTCGTGTCGGCCGAGGGGCATAGCGGCCTGCTACGTACGAGCCCGCTCCACCTGCGTCAACAGGTAGTCGCCGAGAGCGGACAACACGTCCCGCGCAGGAATCGGTGGCAGCTCGGAGACCGTGGAAGCAGCCGAGATTGCCCGCTGGTGTGCTTCCTCGAGCACCCGGTCGACGTAGCCGCCCGAGCGAAGCAAACCGATGACCTCGTCGATGGCCGCGGTGCCGTAGGGGCTTTCGGAGAGCAGTTCGCGCAGGCGAGTTCCTTCGGCGCCATCGAGTGCGTAGAGCAGCGGGAGGGTGAACTTGCCTTCCCCGATGTCGGATCCTGCCGGCTTGCCGAGAAAGTCGTCTGTGGCGACGAGATCGAGGGCATCGTCGGTGAGCTGGAAGATGACACCCAGCTCCCATGCCCAGGAACTCAGCGCCTCGACTGTTGCACCGTCTGCCTCCGCCGCCATCGCCCCGACGCGGGCCGACGCCTTGATCAGCGAAGCTGTTTTCATCTCCACGACCCGGTAGTACTCGTCCGGTCCGTGATCGAGGTCGTAGTCGAGTTGAAGCTCGAGGGTCTGGCCCTCCACGAGCTCTGCGTAGGTACGCGACAGGAGCCGAACCGCCTCCCGGCCGAGCGTGTCCGCGGCAAGCTCGGTCGCCCGGGCCATGAGGAAGTCCCCGGCGAGGATTGCGATCGTGTTGCCCCAGTTGGTGTTGGCCGATCCGGTCCCGCGTCGGGTCTCGGCCTCGTCGATCACGTCGTCGTGGTACAGACTGCCGACATGGATCAACTCGACGGCCACACCCGCATCGACAGCTCGCCCGTCGACGGTCGGCCCGAACTCGGCAGCGATCTGCGCGAGGAGCGGACGGAACCGTTTCCCGCCTGCCATCAGCAGATGCTGGGCGATATCGGTGAGGAACGAGTAGTCGGACGTGGACACTTCCGCGAGGCGCGTCTCCACGCGTGCCATCCGATTCCACACTCCGGGAATCGGGACCAAGCTCTCGAGTGTCGGTGCGTCCACAGGCGTCTCCGTCGTAGGGACAGCATGGTAGCGACCGCGGGGAATGGCTCTCCGTTGGACCGCGATGGGTCGACCGTTCATGGCGCCAGGATCGCGGCTCAGGCGGGATGAGATTCATGCCGATGTGTGTTGTAGAAGGCGCGGCGTGTGTGGCGATGTACCCTTCTAGGTAGAAGAGGCCCATCGCTATACTCGCCAGACGCCTCCCCCGGACCCGGGGGTTGTGGACAGGAGGCACAAGGCCGTGTTCGAGCGATTCACAGACCGGGCTCGCAGAGTCGTGGTTCTCGCCCAGGAAGAGGCGCGCCTACTCAACCACAACTACATCGGGACCGAGCACATCCTCCTCGGACTGATTCACGAAGGCGAGGGAATCGCTGCGCAGGCGCTGCAGTCCCTCGGCGTCAACCTCGACGGTGTCCGGACTCAGGTGGTCGAGATCATCGGGCAGGGCCAGCAGGCCCCAAGCGGACACATCCCGTTCACCCCGAGAGCCAAGAAAGTCCTCGAGCTGTCCCTGCGCGAGGCGTTGCAGCTGGGACACAACTACATCGGCACCGAGCACATCCTTCTCGGCCTGATCCGCGAGGGTGAGGGGGTCGCTACCCAGGTGCTCCAGAACCTCGGAGCCGACCTTCCCAAGGTCCGCCAGGCGGTCATTCAGCTGCTGTCCGGCGTCCAGGGCGAAGAACGCTCCTCGGCGCAGGCACCGGCCGGCGGTGGCGGGAGGGAGACCTCCGGCTCCGGATCGACGATCCTCGACCAATTCGGTCGCAACCTCACCCAGTTGGCACGAGAGAACAAGCTCGACCCCGTTATCGGTCGCCAACGCGAAATCGAACGGGTCATGCAGATCCTGTCGCGCCGGACGAAGAACAACCCGGTGCTGATAGGCGAGCCCGGTGTCGGCAAGACGGCGATCGTCGAAGGACTCGGCCAACGCATCGTCTCCGGTGACGTGCCCGAGACGCTCCGTGGCAAACAGGTTTACACCCTCGACCTCGGTGCCCTCGTCGCCGGTTCTCGGTATCGGGGCGACTTCGAGGAGCGCCTCAAGAAGGTGCTCAAGGAGATTCAGGGTCGAGGTGACATCCTCCTGTTCATCGACGAGATCCACACGCTCGTCGGTGCGGGCGCAGCCGAGGGTGCCATCGACGCTGCCAGCATTCTCAAGCCGATGCTTGCTCGCGGTGAGCTGCAGACCATCGGGGCAACCACTCTCGAGGAGTACCGCAAGTACCTGGAGAAAGACTCGGCGCTCGAACGCCGTTTCCAGCCGGTGCAGGTCGACGAACCGAACGTCGCAGAGACGATTCAGATCCTCGACGGTCTCAAAGACCGGTACGAGGAGCACCACAGCGTCCGCTACACCGAAGATGCCCTCGTCAGCGCGGCAAACCTCGCGGATCGCTACATCGCGGACCGGCACCTGCCGGACAAGGCGATAGACCTGATCGATGAGGCCGGCAGCCGCATGCGGATCACGAGGACCGGCTCTTCTCCCGACCTCAAAGACGTCGACGCTCGTATCCAGGAGGTCCGGACCCAGAAAGCAGAAGCTGTCCGTGCGCAACAGTTCGAGCGCGCCGCCCAGATGCGTGACTCGGAACGGCAGCTCATCGCCGAACGAGCCGAGCGTGAGCAGGCTCTCAAGGACAGCGGCGCTCCGGCAGCCTGGGTCATCGACGAAGAAGAGATCGCTGCAGTCCTGGCGCAGTGGACGGGAATCCCGGTGCACCGCCTCACCGAAGAGGAAACCGAGCGGCTGCTGCACATGGAAGACAAGCTGCACGAACGGATCATCGGTCAGCACGATGCCATCGTCGCGGTGTCCAAGGCAATCCGCCGCACCCGCGCCGGTTTGAAAGACCCGAAGCGTCCGGCCGGTTCGTTCATCTTCCTCGGACCGTCGGGTGTTGGGAAGACAGAGACCGCGAAGGCTCTCGCAGAGTTCCTGTTCGGCGATGAGGACGCCCTCATCCAGCTCGACATGTCCGAGTACATGGAGAAGCACACCGTCAGTCGCCTTGTCGGTTCGCCTCCCGGGTACGTCGGGTATGACGAGGGTGGTCAGCTCACCGAAGCCGTCCGCCGCAAGCCATTCTCTGTGGTGCTGTTCGACGAGATCGAAAAAGCCCATCCGGACGTCTTCAACACGCTGTTGCAGATTCTGGAGGATGGTCGGCTCACCGACGCGCAGGGGCGCCACGTCGACTTCAAGAACACCGTCATCATCATGACCTCGAACCTCGGCACCGCTGAGCTGCGCAAGAAGGCGGTCGGTTTCGTGGCCGGCTCCGACGAGGTCAACTACGAGATGATGCGGGACAAGGTCCTCGACCAGCTCAAGAAGCACTTCAGGCCGGAGTTCCTCAACCGGATCGACGAGGTCATCGTGTTCCACGAGCTGAGCATCGACGAGGTGAAGGAGATCATCGATCTGATGCTGGTGCGGGTCCGCGAACAGCTCAAGTCCCGCAGCCTGGAACTCGTCCTGAGTGACGCGGCCAAGGAGTACCTGGCGCAGCGCGGATATGACCCCGAGTTGGGGGCGAGACCACTGCGCCGTGCCATTCAGCGGCTTCTCGAGGATCCTCTCTCCGAGCAGGTCCTCAAGGGCGGCTTCAAGGCAGGGAGCACGATCGTTGCCGATCGTGAGGACGAAGCCGAGGTGCTGGAGTTCGAGGAGATAGAAGCCCCGGACCAGCCGCCCGTGGAACTCGCCGGCTCGGA
>CBEVHI010000169.1:0-4780 GCA_965549635.1 uncultured bacterium
CTGTTCCTCGAAGTGGTGCCGCCGGAGCGGCTGGCAAACCGGGTCAGCGAGCTCGTCGACACCATTGCTTCCAAGCCTGCAGGTGCCATCCGGCTCACGAAAAGGCTGCTTCGCCACGCCCGGACCACCGAGTTCGACGCCTTCCTGGACATGACCGCCGCGTTCCAGGCGATCGCTCATCACACCGATGAGCACAGAGACGCCGTCGGCAGAGACTGACCCTCAGTTCGTCTTGCCGATATCGAAGCCGGTCTTGACGAGCAGATTCAGGAGCGCCGGGGCCGGATCCTTGTAGGTAGCCGGTCGTAGAACCTCCTGGAATCCCTGCAGGTACTCCAGCATCGTCTCCACGACGTGTGTCAGCGTGACGGTGTGAAGATCCGTCTTCTCGGCGCGGCCGAAAGCGACCAACCGTGTCCTGACCATCCCTCCACCCCTGGCCGGGGTCTCGGCGATGCCGTGATGGTGTACCTCGTCGACGACCCCATCGAGTGATGACGCGTAGAGCCAGTCGAGACGTCGAAGCACCGAGTGCAGGACCTCGTGCCGCTTCAACCCCGGATTGAACTCCGCCTGGCCTTCCTTCACCTCACCGAGAATCACGTCGACGACATCGGGCCTGAGCAACAGTGCATCATCACGAATCAAGAGCATCTGACAGTCCGGATCCTGATGCGGATCGCCCTGGAAGATGTCGCCGGGGAGACGCAGGCCGACGATGTCGACATCCGTGGCCGTCTCATAGGTGCCGTCTTTTCGTTTGCGCTGGACCTCGAACTCCGTGATGGTCAGGTAGCCATTGACCCGCAGATACGCCTGAACGAGATTCACTGCAATGTCCATACCCACATTCTCCCTCGATTGCCGGATTAGTGCCCCGAGTCGCAAGTCATGTACTCACCGGCCATCGACGCCCCTGGCGGCGTCCTCGTCCTTGACGCACCTCCAGGTGCGCGTCTCCTCCCCCAGCGAGGCCCCAGAGCCGAGCGTCGGGGGAGGTGGCCCGAAGGGCCGGAGGGGGTGTCTGATCCTGCGTCCTCGCCGGATGACACCAGCTCGGGGACATCAGCACGAACTCACGGCTCAGGACACTAGGCCGACAGGCCCATTTCCCTCGACACCACCCAGAGTGTATGTAACACTACGCCTGGTGGTGGGACTTGGAAGGCGTATGGACACCATAGAGACGTTCACGGATCTCCTCTGGCAGCAAGAGTCATGGTTGGCGGACCATGGGTCGAGGGTGGCAAGGATCGCGACCACTCTCGGCACACGCATCGGCCTCGACACCGAACAACTCAGACGCCTCCACGTCGCAGCCCACCTCCACGACATCGGCAAGATCCACATCACCGAAGAACTCGTCAACCGGCCCGGACCCCTCGCTGAAGACGAATGGGAAGAAATGCGACGCCACCCCGCAGAAGGATTCTTCCTCCTCGACGGACTCGTCCACCCCGACATCGCCACCACCGTGCTCTTCCATCATGAACGCTACGACGGAACCGGCTACCCCTACGGGCTCTCCGGAACCGCCATCCCCCAACTGGCCAGGATCCTGTTCGTCGCCGACGCCTACGACGCCATGACCAGCGACCGGCCCTACCAACCCGCCCTCCCCACCGACTTCGCCCTCGCCGAACTCGAACTCAACGCCGGCACCCAATTCGACCCCACCATCGTCTCCACCCTGCTCGGTGCGTCGGCGGCAGCCGTCGCCTGAGAACTGGGCCCACCGACCCATTTGCGCTCCACTCCGTCGGATCCTTGCCTCCGCGTGCGTCTCTCCAGATACAGGGACACGAGAAGGAGATGACGATGCTGCGGGCGTTCATGGCTCAGGAAGCCTGGTTGATCGACCATGGGTCGAGGGTGGCAAGGATCGCGACCACTCTCGGCACACGCATCGGCCTCGACACCGAACAACTCAGACGCCTCCACGTCGCAGCCCACCTCCACGACATCGGCAAGATCCACATCACCGAAGAACTCGTCAACCGGCCCGGACCCCTCGCTGAAGACGAATGGGAAGAAATGCGACGCCACCCCGCAGAAGGATTCTTCCTCCTCGACGGACTCGTCCACCCCGACATCGCCACCACCGTGCTCTTCCATCATGAACGCTACGACGGAACCGGCTACCCCTACGGGCTCTCCGGAACCGCCATCCCCCAACTGGCCAGGATCCTGTTCGTCGCCGACGCCTACGACGCCATGACCAGCGACCGGCCCTACCAACCCGCCCTCCCCACCGACTTCGCCCTCGCCGAACTCGAACTCAACGCCGGCACCCAATTCGACCCCACCATCGTCTCCACCCTGCTCGGTGCGTCGGCGGCAGCCGTCGCCTGAGTACAGACGCCCCCGTCCTCATCTGACCTGACGGGTAGAACAGGCGGCGTTCCGGTGGTGACGCTGGGGCAGGGAGATCGTCAATGGCTACGCATGAAGCACGATTCCGAGTTCAGCGGATGAGAAGCCCGATCGGCAGCCCGTACAAGACGGTGAGCCCGAGACCTGCTCCCAGGGATGTGTACCACTTCGCACCCGTGGCGAGCCTTGCGGTGACGGATAGC
Source organism: uncultured bacterium (assembly GCA_965549635.1). Taxonomy (GTDB): domain Bacteria; phylum Actinomycetota; class Acidimicrobiia; order Spongiisociales; family UBA4744; genus CBEVHI01. The sequence continues at coordinate 2,577 of CBEVHI010000169.1, forward strand.
AGTGCGACCACCCAGAGAGCGCCTGCTAGTTGGTAGATGGTGGCGAACCATGCACCCGACCCCGATAACCAGTCCAGTGTCGCATCAGGCGTGATCCATCTGGGGAGCACAAGCAACGCGATCGCGAGTTCCACGAGCATGGTGGTGAGTGCGAATGGAATGGTGGTGGCGAAGCTCACCTGAGCGAACAGACCTGCCCGGCTCGTTGGATGAGACCCTCTTCGTCGAGTGAGGAGACGGAGGAACCCTGCCAGCGCGACCGTCATAGCAACGAAGAGCGGTCCCTGGTACCAGATCTGATACGTGTACTGCTTCTCGACGCTGAGCAGCAGGATCGATTCCGCAGCGGCAGGGAAGTCCCGTGACAAGAATATGAGCAGGATCACGGTGTAGGTCCCGAGTACGAGGGCAAGAGCGGCCACCCCAAGGCGCACGGGCGTTGCCGCCAAACCGACCGCCTCCAGCCCGCGCACCGGCCGAAGCAACACAGCGAGCCAGTAGTCCCAGAAACCCTTGTAGTCATCCATCGGAGGCGGTCCTTCGCTCTTATCGGCTTGGGGAGCGAACGCTGCCAATCTACTTGGTAGGGAAAGCCCCGAACCAACGTCGCCGAGCTGCACCCACAGGCGCGCGATGACTTCCCGACTAGCGCAAAACGTCAAACCCGTGGTGCGAGGTGTGCCCCAGGTGGCGTGAACGGGAGAACCGTCACCGGGAACCGAGCTCCCGGAGATAGTCGTAGCTGTAGATGCCGGTTTGGTGCCCGTCCGGCGCGAAGGACAACCGCAGGCCGTAGGCACCGGACTCCTCGACACCGGCGATGCTGACCGAAGGCATCACCCACCCGCCTGAAGACCCCTCGCAGGTAGCGCACGGGCACGCTTCGCGGAGCTGCGCTGCGCTCAGTTCGCTGCGCTCTCCATCCTCCCACGTCAGGGTCAGTCGTTCGCCCGCTTCTAGTTCGATTCTGATCGGCAGTTCCATCGGGCCAGCATACGACCTACTCTCCCCTCGCTTGCCGCACTATCTTCGGTGCATGCCCGAGATCACGATTCGCCCTGGACATCCGGACTTCCTCGACCTCTCATGGGACGAGCCACTTGGCACATGGACGTCGCAAAGACTCGTCGATCTCCCCCGCGGTATCTCACGACACCAGGTGCGCTTTGTCTCCTACCGGCAAGGTATCTACGCGATCAAGGAGCTACCCACACATGCAGCGCGCCGCGACTACGAAGCCCTCCGCTCCCTGGAGGAACTTGATGCCCCCGCCGTGCTGGCAGTTGGCCTTGTAGCCGCAAGGGACGGTGACCCGGCGGCCGAGACATCGGCTGCACTCATCACGAGATACCTCGACTACTCGTTCTCATATCGCGAACTCCTCCAGGGGCCGGGCTTTGGTGCCCGGAGGAATCAGATGCTCGATGCCTTCGCATCACTCCTGGTACAGCTGCATCTGGCCGGGTGCTTCTGGGGCGACTGCTCCCTTTCCAACACTCTGTATCGCTGGGATGCCGATGGCCTCGAGACCCGAATGGTGGATGCCGAGACCGCGTCGATCCATCCCGCTCTGACCGATGGCCAACGAGAGGAGGATCTCGCCATCATGGTCGAAAACGTTGCCGGCGGAATGGCAGACATCGCCGCCGAACGCGGCATGGAGCTCGATGACGCCGACCTCTCACTCGGAGACGACGTCGCCACGAGGTATCGAGCGCTGTGGGATGAACTCACCGCAGTGTGGGTCGTTGGGCCGGACGAGCGCTACAAGATCGCAGAGCGCATCAGTCGCATCAACGACCTGGGCTTCGACGTGGAAGAAGTCTCGGTCTCGGCCACGGGAGACCGACTCGAAGTACGTACCCGCGTCGGCGGACGCACCTTCCACACAAACAGACTCAAGGAGTTGACCGGCGTCGAATCGGGCGAGCGTCAGGCACGACAGATCCTCGACGACCTCTACTACCACGCCGTGAAGTTCGAGCTTCCCCCTTCGGTCGCCGCCATGCGGTGGAGGGTCGAGGCGTTCGAGCCGACGCTTCGGCGCCTTCGAGGCATCCCGGAGGTGACCGATGCGGTCCAGGCGTATTGTGACCTTCTCCGCCACCGCTACCTACTGTCGGTTGGCGCGAAGCAGGATGTTGGCACGGACGCGGCGTTCGAATCGTGGATCGAGGCTGGACGGCCAGGCTATCCGCCGGAGT
>CBEVHI010000170.1:0-4776 GCA_965549635.1 uncultured bacterium
ACCGCCACGAACGAGCGCAGCAGGTTCAGATCCATGCCGCAAGGTTATCAAACAGCTGGGCCCGGGGTCTGGCGCCGGCTACTCAGCAGCCAGCAGCCAGCAGCCGGCAGCCAGCAAGAAGGTTGCCCTCTGTGCTCGTGGTGGACGACGCGTTGCTGGCGACTGGGGACTGTTGGCTGCTTTCACACCTGCACGACGTCACCGGCGCCGGCAGCAGCCAGCACGCCGGCGGAGCGGTCCATCTGCTCGACGGTCGGTTCGACGAGCGACTGGTACTGCGGTCGAACACCGTGTCTGCGGAAACCGATCACCTTGACCCGCATTGCAGGGTCGACGTCGTGCAACCATCGGCCGGTGCGGGCGAGCAGGTCGTCGCCGTCGTTGACGCCGGGGATAAGGGGCAGCCGCACCTCGTACAGGCGACCTTTGGTGGCGAGGTACTCGATACTTTCGAGGACCCTGTTGTTGCTCGCGCCGGTCAGAGAGATGTGAATTTCGTCGTCGAGTGCCTTCAGGTCGATCATGGCGCCGTCCAGGACGGGAAGCAGCAGGTCCCACGTGGAGGCGGGGCAGGACCCGTTGCTGTCGACGAACGTGGTCAGATGCGCGGTGGCCGGATCGGCCTTCAGGGCGGCGAACAGCGCGGCCACGAACTCAGGCTGCTGGGTCGCCTCACCTCCTGAGATTGTCACACCCGACAGGAACGGCGCGGTCTCCCGAATGTCGGAGAGCAGGTCTTCGACGGTCACACGCCTGACCAGCGGTGTGGAGTCGTAGGGGCACACCTCCACACAGATGTCACATCGGGTGCAGCGGTCCCAGTTCACGGTGACTCCGCCACCGTTCGGTGCCCAGAACAGGGCGTCTTCCGGGCACGGTTCTATGCAGATGCCGCAGTCGACACACGTGTTGATCGTGTACGGGTTGTGACAGAAGTTGCAGTTGAAGTTGCAGCCCTGCAGGAAGGCAACGAACCGGTTTCCCGGCCCGTCGACGCTGCTGAAGCGGATGGTGTCATTCAGGAGGGCGCGGGGTGCGCTCATGGACCATGACTCGTTTGACCTTGCGGGTGGTGACGTGGGTGTTGGTCTCCGCTCCATACCCGAAGGTGGTGCTGTTGTGGCGGGCTCCCGATTCGGCGAACCCGGCCAGGTCGGATTTGCGGACCAGGTAGCCGGTGATGCGGATGAAGTCGTTGCAGCCGACATTGAACGTGAAGTCGCGCATCCCTTCGTGGAAGGCACCCCGGATGACGTCGACCATGGCATCAGGATTGTTGACGACGGTGTCTTCGACCTGGAAGACGTCGCTGACTCCTGCCGTGAAGTGGTCGTGGTGGGGAGCGACGGTGCGGATGTGCTCATACAGGCTGGGCTCCTCACCGATGGCGACCCGGGTGCCTGCGGTGACGCCGATGTCCGTGTCGATGCCCGACTGGGAGTGCAGGAAGCAGAACCCGCCGTTGCCTTCGCAGTAGGGCATCGGCGTGGCGGCAACCTGTGCGGCGATCGTGTCGATGATTCGGTACGACAGGTCGTTGGCCGTCTCGTCGTGTCCGTAGCGGCCCGCGCCGAGGATCTCGACGCACTCGGAGAGACCGAACACACCGAACATCGCCGAGAACTTCGACAGGTCGATCAGACCTTCCTTGGCGAGGAAGTCATGCTCGAAGAACCGGGCTTCTTCGACGAGGTAGCGGATCCGTGACTCGATGAGCTCGGCCGTGAGCGCCACATAGTGGGGGAGGGTCGTCGTGAGGAACTCTTCAGCTGTCCCGGTGTGCTGGCGGGCGGCCTCCTTGAGGTTGAGGCGCTGCAAGGTGTGGCTGCCCCCTCCAATCCGCAGCGAGTTGTAGCAACTGACTGCGGCGTAGCCTTCGCCCAGGTCGCGCACCATCAGCGGGTGGTTCACGAAGTGCGGCTTGGCCACCTCGAAGACGGTGAGGACGCCTTCCTTGAGGTAGTCGTCCGGGGTGCGGTCAGGGTCGATCTTGAAGGTGATGTTGGGGACGACCTGTTTGAGTTCCCGTTCGATCCGGAAGATCGTACGGCCGACCCGGGTGTCGTCCGGGCCGAGATCGGTGTGGGTGAAGGCATCGGGGAACATGCGGTCGAGCGCCCGCCAGAAGAGGCGCAGCTTGGCGTAGAGGTCCTCGTCGGAGACGGACTCGACGTACGGTGCGAGGAGCTTGTCGAGGTCGCCGAGGTAGACCGGGTAGGAGGTGATCGATGGGACGTGGGTGTAGAGGATGAGCAGGAAGTTGAGGGCTTCGTCGAGATTGGTCGGGGGGTCGAGCTCGAGGAACTCGGAGCCCTGGGCGAGGGCCTTGGCGTAGTCGGGCAGGATGTAGCGGGCACGGTAGGGGGCATTGCCTTCGTACATGTCGCAGATGATTCGCTTGTTGAGCGCCTCTCGAGCTTCTTCGCTCAACGCCGGCGGGTCGAGCGCCTCCTCGGCAAGTCCGGCGAGGTAGTGGCGGCGCTGGTGGTAGGTGAGCGTGGGATCGTTGACGATCTCCCGCGCTCGGGTGCGGAGCTCTTCCATCTGCATGGCATTCCCCTCGTTTTCGCCAGTATGCGCTTGGTGAAGCACCGTTTCCAATGGTCTTGCCGCGAGGATCGATAACCGCGGAGAATCATTCACGCTCCGTCATGGTGAACGAGCGGACAGTCTCGAGCGTCGCAGGGTCATTCGACCGGCATCGGTGCCCGGTTGCGGCTCCAGACGATCAACGCCACCGAGGCGAGGATGATCGGCAGTGCCACCCAGGCGTGTCCGGTCAGGGTCTCCTCGCCCAGGGTCACACCCAGGATCACGGCGAACACCGGGTTGACGTAGGCGTATGACGTCGCCAGTGCCGGGCGGACGGCGCGAAGAAGATAGGCGTAGGCGCTGAAGGCGATGAGCGAACCGGGGACGATCAGCCAGGCCAGCGCCAGCCATGACTTGAGGCTCGGTGCCGTGGGGATCGATTCGCCAATTCCGGCTCCGATCACCGCCAGGACCACCCCTCCGCACAGCATCTGGATCGCTGCCGACATAGGACCCTTCGGCAGATCGGTGTGTGCCGACCACACCGACCCGAATGCCCACAGGATGGGGGAGATGATCACGAGCGCGAGTCCCAGGGGCGCGGCCCGGAAGTCCCCCTCCCCGGAGAGCAAGGCCACACCTGCGATGCCGATGGCGATGCCGGCCCACTCGAGGCGTGTCGGCCAGCGTCCAAAGAAGCCGGAGATGAATGCCGCCCACACGGGCACCATCGCCACCGCCGTCGCGGTGACTCCGGATCCGACTCCCGCGTCTTCGGCAACGGTGACCAACCCGAGACCACCGACGAACAGGAGCACGCCGACGCCGAGACCGTTGCGCCACTGGCGGGGGGTGGGCATCGGTGCGCCACGCCATCGCACCCAGGCGAAGAGGATGCCGCCGGCGATCACCATCCTGATCGAGGTGCCGAGGAACGGCGGGAAGGTCTCGACGAGGAACCGCAACGCCAAATAGGTGGAGCTCCAGATGACATACACGGCGGCGAGCGACGCCGCTACGAGCCACCGGTTCGACATGCCCCTCCTTGTGACACCGTTCTGCCCTCACAAGAACGGAGGGTTGGGCAAGCGTACCCGTCCCGCGCAATAGGATGGTCTGATGCTGAAGTCTGGTCTCGGGCGTCCCGTCGTGTGGAGCTTCCCTTCGAACCGCTTTGCCGTGCTCGGATCGGCGGCCGGCTCGGTTCTGATCGCGGGCGTGCGGCTGCTCTCTGATCGGCCGGTGACCGTTGGGAATCTCTTCGCCACGTTCGGAGCGCTGTTCCTGGCGTGGGCGGTGGCGAGGGAGCTCGATCCTGACGAGCCGTCATCGGCGACGGTGGCGCTCGCGATAGCGGCCCTCGCCGTCCTTCAGTTCGGGTTCGCGTCGCTGCGGATCGTGCTCGGCGTGCTGCTCGGTGTCCGTCTCATGGTCGGCACGGTCGGCGCCCGGGTTCGAGCCGGTGATGTCGTGGTGCTGGTCGGGCTCGCCGCCTACCTCGGCTATCGGGACGCGGCATGGATCGTGATCGCGGTCATGGCGCTGGGTGCATGGTTGGCCGGTGGACCTCACAGACGAGCGTTCGGGCTCATGGTCGTTGCTTCCGGCGCGGCAGGCATCGCGTTCTCGGAGGCAGGCGCCGGTTTCACCGCCCCCGGCTTCGACACGTGGATGGTGCTCGCCGGTGTGGTGGCGGCGACCTTCATCGTCGCGACAGGCCCCGGACCTCGCTCGCTCACCGACGTCGGGAACCGGCCTCTGCGGAAGGATCGCCTGATCACCGGTCGGGTTGCGGCCGCTGTGGCAGTGGTCGTCGTCTCCCTGCAGACAGGGCTGGCGGCGGCGGCCGGACCGGTCGCATCGGGGCTGCTGGGAGCAGCAGTCGTGAGGCTTGTCCGTGGCGTGTCTTCTCACCGCATGACCGGCGGCGCGCCATAGGTTGAGTGCGGCCGGAGCGAGCGGCGTTCCCGTGCGGAGGAGGCAATGGTGGTTGAAGAGACGTCCGGGCGGTCGACGAAGGCGGGCGCAAAGCCCACGCTCCTGGCGGGTGGCAATCCGCAGATAGCGAAAGGTGACGGCAACACTCCCGTCCAGGCCTACATCGAGGCGATGCCTGGGTGGAAACGCGACGTCGGCCGTCGTCTCGACGCCCTCATCTCGGCCAACGTTCCTAGTGGTGTGTCGCTCAATCAGTGTCAGGGGGTCTCCGAGGACTCGGCGTATCTGGCAAGGACACAGACCGAA
>CBEVHI010000171.1:0-4756 GCA_965549635.1 uncultured bacterium
GAGGACGAGGTCCGGCTGTCCCGGGCGAGGGAGGCCGGCCGCAAGGCACAGCACCGCCTCGACGACGACGAGCCACTGACGGCGGAGCAACGTGCCCATCTGTACCGCCTCATCCACGAAGGGGCCGAAGCGAAGATGGCGTTCATCCGCTGCAACCTGCGGCTGGTGATCTCGATCGCCAAGCGCTACACCGGACGCGGCCTGGACCTGCTCGACCTGATCCAGGAAGGCAACCTCGGGCTGATCAGAGCCGTCGAGAAGTTCGACTGGCGCAAGGGCTTCAAGTTCTCCACCTACGCCACCTGGTGGATCCGCCAGGCGATCACCAGGGGCCTCGGCAACCAGGCACGCACGATTCGTCTGCCGGTACATATGGTCGACATCGTCCGCACCGTGCAGGAGACCGAGCAGACCCTCACCGAACTTCTGCACCGGCCTCCCACCCTCGAGGAGATCGCCCAGGCGAGCGGGCTCGAACCCGAACGGGTCGCCGCGGCGGAGGCCGCACCGGGCGACACCGTGTCGCTCGACCGCCCGGTCGGAGACGATGGCGATGCGGAACTCCACGATTTTGTCGAGGACGACGCCGCGCCGGACCCGTTCGGCCAGGTCGTCGAGGCGATGCGCCGCGTGTATCTACGTGACGCGCTTCGCATCCTCGACGAGCCTGAGCGCCAGGTGCTCATCCTGCGCTACGGCCTCGACGACGGCATCCCTCGCACGCTGTCCGACGTGGGCAAACTCCTGAATCTCACGAGAGAACGGATCCGTCAGATCGAAGCCAGGGCCCTGTCGAAGCTCCGTCACCCGTCGTGCGACCTCGATCTGGCCGCCCTCCTCTGATCCAGTGCCATCCACTCGGATAGAATGCGATGGTGCTTGGTCTGATCTTTCCGTTCAACCTGCTCTGGGCTCTGTTCATCGCTTCCATCGCCGGAGCGATCGGTGCGCGCCTGGCGGGCCGCAAAGGCATGGGATGTCTCACCTCGATCGTCCTAGGGTTCATCGGAGCCCTCTTGGGCGGATGGTTGGCAGATAGGCTCGGACTGCCGCTCGGTGTGACCGCCGGGGGTCTTCCGATCATCTGGGCAGTGGTCGGCGCTGCGCTGTTCGTTGCAATCCTCAACCTGCTGTCGGGCAAGAAGTGAAGCCCCTCAGCAAACTCGAGATCGCCCAGAGCTGGCTCCCTCGCTACACGGGGATGCCACTCGACGAGTTCGGCGACTACATCCTGTTGACGAACTTCCGGACCTACGTCGAACGGTTCGCCGATCAGTTCGGATGCACCATCCGCGGCACCGATCACGCCATGCAGGCTGCGACCAACCACGATGGACTCACGATCGTCAACTTTGGGATCGGCACGGCCAACGCCGCGACCATCATGGACCTGCTCATCGCGGTGGAGCCCAAAGGCGTGCTGTTCCTCGGCAAGTGCGGCGGACTGAAGCACTCCACGGAGATCGGTCACTTCATCCTCCCGATTGCGGCCATTCGCGGCGAGGGCACTTCGAACGACTACTTCCCTCCCGAGGTGCCGGCGCTGCCGTCGTTCAAACTCCACAAGTTCGTCTCCGACAAGCTGGCCGAGCAGGACTACGAGTACCGCACCGGAGTCGTCTATACGACCAACCGCAGGGTCTGGGAGCACGACCACGAGTTCCTGCAGCACCTCTACGAACTCACCGCGCTGGCGATCGACATGGAGACGGCGACGCTGTTCATCGTCGGGCACGCCAACCAGATCGCTCGTGGAGCGCTACTGCTCGTCTCCGACGTTCCGATCACTCCCGAGGGGGTCAAGACCGAGGAGAGCGACCTGGAGGTGACCCGAGACTGGACCGACATCCATCTTCGTCTCGGGATCGAGGCGATGACCGAGATCGCCATAAAGGGCGAGCCGATCAAGCACTTCACGTTCTAGGTTGCTTCCGGGGAACTGCCGAGGCGATGGGGGTGTTTTTGCGGAGCCCTATCCGACTGCGCCGGACTCCGCCATGTTCAGCTCGATCAGCCGGTTCAGTTCGACCGCGTACTCCATGGGGAGTTCCTTGACGATCGGTTCGATGAAGCCCGCAACGATCATGCCCGTCGCCTGCTCCTCGGTCAGCCCACGGCTCATCAAATAGAACAGCTGATCCTCACCGACCTTGGAGACGGTTGCCTCGTGACCGATCTGAGCGTCGGCCTCTTCGATCTCCATGTACGGATACGTGTCCGAGCGGGAGTCCTCGTCGAGGATCAGTGCGTCGCAACGGACGAACGACTTGGTCTCCTCCGCGCCCGGTTCGACCCGCACAAGACCGCGGTAGCCAGCACGGCCACCTCCCTTGGAGATCGATTTCGAGGTGATCACCGACGTCGTGTCCGACGCAGCGTGCACCATCTTCGCCCCGGCGTCAAGATGCTGGCCATCGCCGGCGAAGGCAATGGAGAGCACTTCACCGTGCGCGCCCTTGCCCATCATCCACACGGCCGGGTACTTCATGGTGAGGCGGGAGTTGTGGACGATGAAACCTTCCGACACGAAGTTGCCCGTGCCCTCCACTTCGATGTCCCATGTCGGGAGCTCACCGAGATGCTCGGACACTTGCACCTTGCGAATCTCGACGGTCTCTGGCAGTTCGATCTGGGAGCGTCCAACGGTTCGGAAGTGCCGCAACCGGCTTTCGGGTTGGGTTTCCACTGCGCCCAATAGCTGCGGTGACACATGCGCCAGGAGCCTTCTGTCGGTGGCGAATACCAGTTGGTGTGAGCCATGACTAACAGTCGAGATACCCCTGATCTCGACGGCTCGATCACCATCATGTTCAGTGTGAATCCGCGCAGAGATGCCCAACGATGTCAGGATCCGGATCGTGTCCTCCAGCAGGGCGAGATTCACCGACTTGATCGAGAAACCTCGGGCTCCTGCAGGGGCGCAACCGTCTGAGTCGAGATAGCCCGCTACGAAGGCGAGACGTTGCTCTTCGGGAAGATCCAGAACCCAATCCGGGATCCGTTTGCTGGATGCACCGCTCTCGAAACCGTTGAGCTGAAGGAACTCGGCCAACTCGACAGAGTTCCACGCAAGGGTCACACCATCCGCCCGCGTCGTCGGCTCTGTGTCAGGCATGAGATCCCCCATGACCTCAACGAGCCGGCTCCGGGCGCGATCGTCGCTGGGGACGGAGAAGATCACTTTCGCCCACCGCAGTCCCCCGTTTGCAGCGCGCTTCACCTCGATCGATCCGTCGCCGGTGAAGAGGCCAAGCAGCCACATCACGTCTGGCGTGCTCGTCTCGTCAAGACTCAGCCGGCTGGCGCGAGCACGGCTCGCGGACAGCCCGGCGGCGTACTGATTGGCGCCGGCGAATTGCGTTTCGAGTCGAGGTCTTTCCCACTTGTGCGCATGCCCATAGTCGAGAGAACTCGCAGGCACGATCGCCTCGCTGAGTTGGTCGGCTCTCACGTAGTCGAGCGCGTACCTGCCCAGCTTCTTCGCCTTCGTTTCGTCGTACGTGTAGGAGTAGAACGGGTGGTTGTCCGTGACGAGCAGCCGTCGCTCACCGCTGCGGACCTCACGGACCTTCTGGATGCCCGAGTTCCGCTTCGCGGTCACCTCTCGGAAGCAAAACTCCCCGGAGTTCTCATCGAAGGAAAGGACCTCTTCGCCGGGAACAACGAGTTCGATCGGCTTGACGCCACTGCGTGTGGTGACCGTCGAGCCTTCGGCGAGACACCCTAGATTTCCGTCGACCCATTCCATCGTTGCGTTCTCGTAGGCGGCGGCACGCTTGGTCACCAGGTTGAAGACGTTGTGCGACCAGTTCTGGATCGTCGTGTAGCGGCAGCGCCCACCGCGCTTGATGACGATCTCGACCACCGCGGCGTGCAACGAGTCCTTCGAATACACCGGCGCCGAGCAGCCCTCGACGTAGTGCACGAACGCGTCCTCGTCGACGATGATCAGCGTCCGCTCGAACTGGCCCATGCTCTCGGCGTTGATGCGGAAGTACGCCTGCAGGGGTTGCTCGAGGTGCACTCCAGGGGGAACGTAGATGAACGAGCCGCCCGACCAGACCGCCGAATTGAGTGCAGCGAACTTGTTGTCGTTCGGTGGGATCACCGTACCCATGTACTCACGGACGATGTCGGGGTGCTCCTGGACCGCGGTGTCCATGTCGGAAAAGAAGACGCCCTGCTTGGCCAGATCCTCACGGTTGCGGTGGTAGACGACCTCGGAGTCGTACTGGGCGCTCACGCCGGCGAGGTACTTGCGCTCTGCCTCGGGAATGCCCAGCTTCTCGTAGGTCTCCTGGATGGACTCGGGCACCATGTCCCAGTCCTCGACCGTGCCATCGGTCGGTTTGACGTAGTAGTACATGTCGTCGAAGTCGATCTCGTCGAGCAGACCGCCACCGCCCCACGTCGGGACCGGCTTGCGCAGGAAACGCTTGTAGGCCTTGAGGCGGAACTGGAGCATCCACTCCGGTTCGCCCTTCATCGTCGACATCTCGCGGATGATGTCCTCGTCCAGGCCCTTGCGTGCCTTGAAGACGGTGGTCTCTTCGGAGTCGTGCCACCCGAGCGAGTAGGCGCCGAGGTCGAGATCAACTGTGGACATGCTTCACACCTTTTCCACTACGACGGTAGTGCATAGTAACACCGCCCCGGAACTGCGAGACGGGAGGGTAGCGAACAGCCGACAGCCGACAGCCGACAGCCGACAGCCGACAGCCGACAGCCGACAGAGCGTGCCACACCACGAAGCCGC
>CBEVHI010000172.1:0-4750 GCA_965549635.1 uncultured bacterium
GCTGTTTGCTGTCAGCTGTTTGCTGTCAGCTGTTCGCTGTTCGCTGTTCGCTGTCAGCTGTTCGCTGTCAGCTGCTCTGCTCCCGCACATCAAACCCCCGGGCCTTCACCTCGTCGAGAAACCGCAACGGCGAGATGGCCCGTTCGAGAGGTTGCACCCCGTGGCGGACTTCCCCCCGAGCGATGAACTCGGCCATGATCGCCGCATGCCAGCCGGTGAGGCGCTCCATCGCCGTGAAGCCTGTCTTGGGATCGTACCGATCGACGAGGTCGAACCGTACGGACACGTCACTGCCGTCGCGCGTCCCAATTGCCTCAGACCGCATGACGCAGACATCACGAACATCCCCTTGCTGGAGACGCGGACCGAGGAGAGCGTGGAAGGCCTCTCGCGGGATCACCGGCACTCCAGCCGCTTCGACGGGATCTGTGGAGAACAGGCCGAGATCTTTGAACGCCCGGAACGCCGCGTAGTGGCCCGGGTAGCGCAGGGTCTTGTTCTCGTACACCTGCAACTGGCCCGCCATCGTGTAGGGAACCGTCGATGTGCCGCCTGAGGTCACGAATGCCTCCAGGGTTCCCAGTTCATCGAACTCGAGAGTTTCGAGCTCGGTCAGCGTATCGATCTCGGCAATCTCACCGTCGCGCAACACGAGCGCCTTCCCGTCGTACTCGTTGGTCAGACCGTTGATGTGGAAGAAGAGCTGATAGCCCCACGGTCCGGTTGGCTCCTGGGGTAGCCCACCGTCCCACACGCGAGCCTCCCTGGGATCGGCTCCCTCTTGACGGAGGCGCTCGACGGCGGCCAGCGCCAGCGTGTTGTTCATCCCCGGACCCATTCCGCAGTCCGGCACGATGGCGATCCGTGCGGCGTCGGCCTGATCAGTCAGGGCGAGCTGACCAAGCACGGTCGGGGTGTGACCTCCGAAGTCGACCATGCTGGTCCCTGCCGCGATGGCCGCACGAGTACAGGCAGGGATGTAGACGTACGGGGTCGCGCACAGGAAGACATCCAGCGGCCGCAAGAGCCTCGTGAGGGCATCCCGGTCTGTGACATCGACCACCAACCCAACGGCGACCTCGCCGTCGACGAGGGCGTTGATCCGGTCGGCCGCAAGCAAAGCGACGGCTGGATCGCGATCTGCGAGCAGTACCTGGGTGGCGTCTCCGTGAACGGCCATGTCGTAGGCAGCAGCCGTTCCTTGTCTCCCCGCCCCGACGACTCCGTAGCGCACCGTCACTCCCTCACTGGCCACACGGAGAGTCTATGGCTCCTGGATCAGCGAACCGAACGTATGCCCGGTTCCAGCCGGTCCTCGTCTTCGACGATCCTCCGAGGGAGTGTGACGAAGAAGCATGAGCCACCCAGCCGCTCCGAGCGTCGATAGGCGGCTGTCCCGCCGTGCGCCGATGCAACGGCTCGCACGATCGCCAGTCCAATGCCCGACCCCGGACGGGTGGCGTCGAGGCGATGGGATCCGCGTTCAAAGCGCTCCCAGATCGCCAACTCGTGCCGCTTGGGGACACCCGGGCCGTCGTCGTGCACCTCAATGACCAGGGCCTGGTCGGTGTCCTTCGCCACAAGGTCAACCCGGCCACCGCCATAGCGCATCGCATTCGAGACGAGGTTGACGACGAGTTGCTGGATGCGTTCGGCGTCGACAAACACCTGCAGACGCATGTCGGCTTCCACTCTTATGGAGGCGCCGCCCCGATCGACCGTGGCGAAGGCGGACCGCAAGAGTTCCTCCAGAGAGACCCTGGCCGGCGTCAGGTCGATGCCGTCCAGGCTGCCCCGCGCGAGCAGGATCAGGTCTGAGACGATCCTGCCCATGTACCCGGCCTGCTGGTGTACGACCTCCAAGAGCTCTCGCCGTTCGCTCTGGTCGAGTTGTGCCGTGTCGTCAACCAGCAGATCCAGGAACCCGACGACGGCGGTCAGGGGCGTGCGAAGCTCGTGCGAGATGGAAGACACCAGTGCCGCCCGCTGCCCCTCGACCAGCATCCGATTCTCACGGATGGCGACCGCCTGTCTCAGAATCACCAATCCGCCAACCGCAACGGTCCCCCACAGGAGCGCCCAGAACCCGCCGTCCAGCCGGGTCTGGGTGATGCGCACCAGGAGGAGCATCGTCATGGCGATCGCGAGCGTGTACGGAGCTGACAAGGTGAGCAGCGACGTTGTCCTGTCGGCGAACTCGTGCCGCTTCGGACGGGATCGCACCATCAAGGCGGCGGCGAAGAACAGGATCAACACGGCAATGTTGAGCGCGTAGATGGGGCGTGCCTCGGCGAATGACCTGCCCACCCCCGACTCGAGATAGGCGATGTCGGCGACGGCTTGCCCGACGAATGCGCCACCAACCAGCAGCAGCCGGATGTCGAACCGATAGGCACTGCGGCGCAGAAACACCAGGACCAAAGCGATCATGGCGACGGCGTCGAGCACCGGATAGGCGGACCCCGCCCAGCGCTCCCACGTGGAAAGAGACTGCAGACGCCCGAGAAGGTCACCGAGCACGACGAGCCACGCGATGACACCGACCGAAATGGCGCCGATCAGCCCGTCGAGGAGCACACGCAAACGTTGCGACCAGTCGACTGCGACTTGCGGAAGCAGCGCGAACCCGACGATACCGGCCAAGTAGCCACCCAGGAAGAGGATGTCCGTTGGTCCGAACGCGGCGACTTCGGACAGCGATGCAATGATCGAGACGACTGCGACACCGGTCGCAACCAGAAGCATCCCCACGCCCACGAGCGTCCACGAGAGCCGCTCCCGCCCCTCGAGGTGGCCGGCTCCCACGACGAACGTGATGCCCGCCGAGATGCCTCCCAGGAAGAGTCCGAGCGGACCAACGGTATCGGCCGCAGACGGAACGGTCAGGGAGACCACAGCCATGCCGCCCAGAAGCGCCAGCACGATGGCTGACGCCCACCGGGACCACAGCGGATGCTCCCTCCACACACTCAGAAATGACTGCACACCGGTCTATCGGCACGCAGTGGCCGCCCCTGTAGAGGATCAGCCGTGGGTTGGAGAACGCTCCGTCGTCAAGTCGACCACGACCTCCGTCTCGCCAATCACCTGCGGCACCCGTTTCGCCAGCGAGTCGATCAGCGACTCGTAGGCGTCATCGTCCAGATACAGCGTGTTGGCGAATCTCAAACCCGCAGATCCCACCGGGACGGCCGGATAGCCGGACGGATTGACGTAGAACCCATCGTTCTGCAGAAGCTTCGCCACCTCGATCGTGTCCGTCGGCGTCCCGATGCGGATGAACCACACCGGGGAGATCGCCGACGCGACCACCGGCAGGTTGCGAGCGGCGAGCAGAGTGCGGGTGAGCTCGATCTGACGGCGTAGCCGGGCCCGCAGCTCGAGGTACTCGTCAGAGAGGTGGATATCGGCTGAGGCGATCGCGGCACCAAGCTCTGCCGGGTGTAGTGGACCGGCAAACGTCATCGTTCCCGCGAGCGTTCGCACCCGTCTGGCCGTGGTCTCATCGGGGAAGACAAGCGCTCCGCCTCCCGCACCAATGGACTTGGACAGCGAGCCCGCGACCACCATTCGATCCCGAATCGGAGTCTCCCCGAGCACGTAGCCACGTCCGTGGGAACCGGTCCAGCCGAACCCGTGAGCGTCGTCCAGGTAGGCATGGAACCCGGGGAACTCGTCGAGGAGCGCGTTGATGTCATGCACCGGGGCAAGATCCCCGAACATCGAGTAGACGCCATCGGCGAGATACCAGACCTCACCGGGAGCCTTCTGCACCGCCTCTCGCAGAGCAACCATGTCGTTGTGGGGTACTGGCAGAACGGACGAACCGGCGGCCTGGAGAACCTGTGCGGCGAGACGGAGCGACTCATGCGCCTGAGCGTCGATGAGTACGTCCGATCCGGGGGGGACGATCAGAGGAAGCGCTCCGAGGTGCGCCAGCGTCGTGGTTGGGGAGACGACAACATGACCTCCGAACATACGAGCCAGTCGCTCTTCCAGTTCCGTGTACAGCGGCAGAGCCGTGAAAGCGGTCGATGACGAGTAGACGGTCCCATAGCGAGCAACCGCGTCGATCGCCCCGGCTTTGAGGCGAGGGTCCAGGTTCAGGCCGAGGTACGAAGCCATGCCGAAGTTGAGCAGCTTCCGACCGTTGATCGTGACCGTATCCCCACGCAACGCGTCGTCCTCGACCCGCACCCGGAAGACGCCCGCCCGGGCGCCCGCGAGCGAACTGCGCTCAAAAAGTCGCAGGAGTCGTTCGTGTCTACTCGACGGCGGCATCTCATTCCAATCGGCCCACCAGCCGTGTCCCTGCCCAGATCCCCACCTGCGGAACCCGGCAAGCCTAACGGGATATCCCCATGGCGCAACGGCGCGGTTCGACCGGGGGCGCGCCGGCCACGGTTTCTGTCCCACCCGCCGGACATACTGGTTCCATGGTGACAACGCGACTGGACACGCCGGGCAGCACGCTGATCTGGAGTCGGGACGGCAAAGACCTCGACCCTGCCGAGGGATTGGCGGCACTGTTCGGAAACTTCGAGCTGATCTCCCGGTTGCCGGGCCTGCACTCCCCCGGTCGGACCGTGTTGACCTATCGAGCACCCAACCGGCGTGCTGCACGTCGACTCTCCAACCTGCCGACGGGGGTCTGGCTTCGGGTCGACGACACGCTCTGGCTCTCTCACGACGGCGCTCACTTGCTGCTGTCGCCCACCACCGACCTGCACACAGAGAATCTTCTTCGAGC
>CBEVHI010000173.1:0-4742 GCA_965549635.1 uncultured bacterium
TGTTGGCTGTTGGCTGTTGGCTGTTGGCTGTTGGCTGTTGGCTGCATGTCCCCCCTCCCCCCTTCGGGGTACTCCCCCCAGCGTCGTCCTTCGGACTCCTGGGGGGAGAGATGGGCTGCTACCACCGCGAGCGCAGCGAGCCAACCCGATATGCTGCACCACCAATGAACGTTCTGCTACTCGGCAAAGGCGCTCGAGAACACGCCATCGGTTGGAAGCTGTCCCAGAGTCCCCTTCTTGGTCGACTGTTCTCGATCCCCGGCAACCCGGGTCTAGCGACTCTCGGAGACCTCCGGCCCGACATCGATCCTTCGGACCCGGATGCCGTCACGGCGTTCGCCCAAACGGCGAAGATCGACCTGGTGGTGGTAGGTCCGGAGGCACCGCTCGCAGCCGGCGTCGCCGACGCCCTTCGGACAGGAGGGATCGCCGTCTTCGGACCCGGGAAGGCGGCGGCACGCCTGGAGACGTCCAAGTCGTTCGCCAAGTCGATCATGGCCAGGGCCGGCGTGGCCACGGGAGCGTCCGTGTCCCTCACCTCCGTCCGGGACGCCCTCGAGCATCTCGACCAGATCGAGGGCCCGTACGTCGTCAAGGCCGATGGCCTTGCCGCCGGGAAGGGCGTGCTCGTGACCGAAGACATCTCGGAGGCTCAACGATGGGCGCAGGAGTGCTTCGATGGCCGGTTCGGGACCGCCGGCTCGACGGTCGTCATCGAGGAGTACCTCCCCGGCGATGAGATCAGCGTGTTCGGGCTGACCGACGGCACCGATGTGGTCGGGCTCCGGCCGGCCCGCGACTACAAGCGACTCGGCGACGGGGATACGGGACCGAACACCGGTGGCATGGGCTCCTTCACCCCCGTCGCCGGATTCGATGACCGATGGGTGGAGGGCGTCGTCAACGACGTCATCAAGCCCGTACTGGGGACCCTGGCCGATGACGGGATTCCGTACGTCGGGTTCATCTACGCGGGGTTGGTTCTGACACCCGACGGGCCCAAAGTGCTCGAGTTCAACTGCCGTCTGGGCGACCCGGAGACGCAAGCGATCCTGCCCACCCTGGACAGCGACCTGCTCGAACTGATTGTTGCCTGCGTCGAAGGTGGAGCCGGCGACGCGGCGCCCCAATGGAACAGCCAGGCTGCCGTCAATGTCGTGCTCGCCGCAGCCGGCTACCCGGAGGCTCCAGTGAAGGGTGCCGAGATCACGGGCATCGATGCCGACCAGCCCAACACCCTCGTCTTCCAGGCAGGAACCCGCGAGCGCAACGGCACCCTGGCAGCCGACGGCGGCAGGGTCCTGAGCGTCGTCGGGGTCGGACCGGACGTGGCGACGGCTCGAGCCCTCGCGTACGATCGGGTCGCAACGATCCGGTTTCAGGGTCGTCAATACCGGAAGGACATCGCCAAATGAGCAGCGTTTCCGTTCTCATGGGTTCGGTCAAGGACGCTCCGACGATGGAGAAAGCAGGTGCCATTCTCGAAGAGTTCGGCGTACCTCACGAGACACTCGTCATGTCGGCCCACAAGAGCCTCGACAGGGTCCTCGCGTTCGCCGACGGTGCCCGTGACCGAGGGGTGGCCGTGATCATCGCCGGCGCCGGCAAAGCGGCGCACCTGGCCGGTGTGGTGGCCGCTCGCACCACACTTCCGGTGATCGGCGTCCCCCTGAGCGCGTCACTCGACGGCCTCGACGCGTTGCTCGCCACCGTCCAGATGCCCACCGGGGTGCCGGTCGCGACGGTGGGGATCGACGGCGCCGCCAACGCCGCGCTGCTGGCGATCGCCATCCTGGCCCTCGAAGATCCTTCCCTGGGCGAGCAACTCGCCGCCTACCGCGCCACGCTGGCCGATCCGAACCAGCGCTGAGAGCGGTCGAACACCGGCGCGGTCTCGTCATCTAAGATCCCCCCGTGCTGGCGCTGAAACACCTTGCCTCCGGCAAGGTTCGGGAGATCTACGAAGTCGATGAACGACGTCTGCTGTTCGTCGCTACCGACCGCATCTCGGCCTACGACGTCATCCTTCCCGACACGATCCCCGACAAAGGCAAGGTTCTCACCGGCCTCTCCCTGCACTGGTTCGACTACCTCGACACGCCCAACCACTTCCTGACCACCGAACTGGGGGACATCGGACTCACCGACGAACAAGTGGCCGACCTCACCGGCAGGGCGATGATCGTGCGTCGGGCGAACGTGATCCCGATGGAGTGCGTCGTCCGCGGCTACCTGTACGGAAGCTCATGGCGTGAGTATCGCGCCGGAGGTGGCCCGACCACCGAGCATCTCCCAGCCGGTCTGCGGATGGCCGAGCAACTGCCGGAACCGCTGTTCACCCCCGCGACGAAAGCCGAGAGCGGCCATGACGAGAACTTGACCGTCGCAGCGGCCAGAGCCCTCGTCGGCGACGACGTCTACGAACGGCTTCGCGACACCGCGATCGACATCTACCGACGTGCCGCCGCCGCCGCGGAGGAGAAGGGTGTTCTGCTCGCCGATACGAAGTTCGAGTTCGGATTCGCCGATGGCGACCTGCTGCTCGTCGATGAGGTTCTCACCCCGGACTCCTCCCGGTACTGGCCTGCCGACCGGTACCGGATCGGTGAGGTGATGCCCTCCTACGACAAGCAATACGTGCGCGACTGGCTCGACTCGACCGGTTGGGACCACACACCGCCCGCGCCGGCGATGCCCGCCGATGTGAAAGCCGCCACCAGGGCCCGCTACGTCGAAGCGTTCGAGCGTCTGACCGAAACCCCGTTCGACCGGTACCCGGCATGAAGGCGATCGTCACGATCCGACGGCGTGCCAACATTGCCGACCCGGAAGGCTCCACCATCAGACGGGCACTCGGAGATCTCGGCTTCAGGGGAGTCGAATCGGTGCGCGTCAACCGCACCATCGAACTGGAGGTAGCGGCAGGCGACCTCGAGCAAGCCACCGCGCAGGTTCGGGAGATGTGCGAGCAGCTCCTCGTCAACCCGGTCATGGAAGACTTCGACATCGAGATCGTGACTTGAACATCGGCATCGTCGTGTTCCCCGGAACCAACTGCGAACGCGACGTCGCGCACGCTCTTGGCCTCCTCGGCGCCGACACCGAGCTCGTCTGGCACAGGGAAGCCGGTCTCGAAGGGCTCGATGGGGTCATCCTCCCCGGCGGATTCGCTCACGGCGACTACCTGCGTGCGGGGGCCATCGCTCGATTCTCGCCGGTCATGGATGCTGTGGCCGATGCTGCCGCGACGGGAACCCCCGTGCTGGGGATCTGCAACGGATTTCAGATTCTCTGTGAGGCAGGCCTGCTCCCCGGGGCACTGATCGCCAACCGGGACCTGCGGTTCATCTGCCGTCCCGTCCACGTCCGCGTCGAGTCGACCGACTCGATGCTGACCAGGGCGGCGAAACCCGGACAGGTCCTGCGCATTCCGCTCAACTCGTACGAAGGCAACTACGTACGAGGCGAAGAGGAACCGAAGGTAACGCTGCGCTACTGCGGACCCACCGGCACGGTTGACGAGGACTCGAACCCCAACGGTTCTTTCGATTCGATCGCAGGGATCGGCAACGCAGCCGGCAACGTCGTCGGGCTGATGCCACACCCCGAGCGAGCCGTCGAGGAGTTCATGACCTCCCTCGATGGGCGTGTGCTCTTCGAATCCTTCCTGGCATCAGCCGGGGGTGGACAGTGACCGATCTGCACCGGCAGCTCGGGATGACGGACGGCGAGTTCACCCGCGTCCACGAGATCCTCGGACGGCCACCGGAGAACCCAGAGCTGGCCATGTATTCGGTGATGTGGTCCGAGCACTGCTCCTACAAGTCGTCGCGACGCCATCTCAAAGGCCTTCCCACCGAGGCGCCATGGGTGGTCGTGGGGCCAGGGGAGAATGCCGGCGTCGTCGATCTCGGCGACGGCTGGCTGGCCGCGATGCGCATCGAAAGCCACAACCACCCCTCGTTCGTCGAGCCCTACGAGGGCGCCGCCACCGGAGTCGGAGGCATCCTGCGAGACGTATTCACCATGGGGGCGCGTCCGATCGGCCTGTGGAACCAGATCCGGTTCGGCGAACTCGACGATCCACACGCTCGCTACCTCCTCGGAGGAGTCGTTGCCGGCATCGCCGGGTACGGCAACGCGGTCGGTGTCCCCACACTCGGAGGCGAAGTCGAGTTCGACGACACCTACCGGGGGAACCCGCTCGTGAACGTGATGTGCCTCGGCATCTTGCGCTCCGACCAGCTCGTCCTGGGGACTTCCGGTCCGCCCGGGACGGTCGCGGTGCTGTTGGGCTCGGCAACGGGACGAGACGGCATCGGCGGCGCCTCGGTGCTGGCATCGACCGGTTTCGATGAGCAGGCAGCCGCCAAGCGACCCTCGGTCCAGGTCGGCGATCCCTACGAGGAGAAGAAGCTCATCGAGGCCTGCCTCGAGCTGTACGACCAAGGGCTGGTCGTCGGTGTCCAGGACCTTGGAGCAGCAGGCCTCAGTTGTGCGGCCAGCGAACCCGCCGCCAGGGCGGGAACGGGGATGGACCTCGATCTCGATGCGGTTCACCTCCGTGAGATCGGGATGACGGCGTCCGAGCTGCTGATGTCGGAGTCCCAGGAACGCATGATGGCGTTCGTCGCTTCCGACAACGTCGACGCGGTCCTGGCGGTCGCAGACCGATGGGAGATCGACGCATCCGTCGTCGGGACCGTCAAGGCCGGCGACCGACTGCGCGTCCTCCACGACGG
>CBEVHI010000174.1:0-4667 GCA_965549635.1 uncultured bacterium
GGGCCACCTCCCCCAACGCTCGGCTCTGGGGCCTCGCTGGGGGAGGAGACGCGTACCTAGAGGTGCGTCAAGGACGAGGACGACGCCAGGGGCGTCGATGGCCGGTGAGTACACGACTTGCGACTCGGGACACTAGACGTGGCCGGGGAACTGCGGGTCGTAGGGGCGGAATCTGGCGGCCAGTTCGCCGGCGGCGTCGGTGACCTCTTTGAGAACGACGTCGTCGTGGCGGCCACGCAGCGCTCTCGCAATCAGTTCGGCCACCTGTATCACCTCCGGTTCCTTCATGCCCTGGGTGGTGACCGAAGGAGTCCCGATGCGGATCCCGCTCGTGATGAACGGAGAACGGGGATCGAAGGGGATGGCGTTGCGGTTGAGCGTGATGCCGATCTCATCGAGCAGCATCGACGCCTCCTTGCCGGTGAGTTCGTCATCGATGCTGCGGACATCGACGAGGAACATGTGGTTGGCGGTACCGCCGCTGACGATGCGCAGACCAAGCGAAGACAGCCGTTCTGCCATCGCCTGGGCGTTGCGGACCACCTGGTGGGCGTACTCGCGGTACTCGGAAGTGGAGGCCTCATGGAAGCAGACGGCTTTGGCGGCGATCTGGTTGAAGAGTGCCCCGCCTTGCGCCGTAGGGAACACGGCCTTGTCGATCGCCTTGGCGAACTTCGCTTTGCTCAGAATCAGGCCACCCCTGGGCCCTCTCAGGGCCTTGTGCGTCGTGGCTGTCACGATGTCTGCCATCGCAACCGGATTCGGGTACGCCCCACCGGCGACGAGTCCGATGAAGTGGGCAGCGTCGACGACGAACACCGCTCCGACTTCGTCGGCGATGTCGCGAAACGCCTGATAGTCGAGGTGTTGGGAGTAGGCGGAGTACCCGGCGAGGACCATCTTCGGCTGATGCTCGATGGCGAGACGCCGGACCTCCTCCATGTCGATGATCTCGGTGTCAGGGTCGACGCCGTACGCAACGAAGTTGTAGAGGTGCCCCGAGAAGCTCACCGGCGAGCCGTGGGTGAGATGTCCACCCTGGTCCAGACGCATGCCCAGGACGGTGTCACCGGGTGCAATCGTCGCGAAGTACGCCGCCATGTTCGCTTGGGAGCCAGAGTGCGGCTGAACGTTGGCGTGCTCGGCACCGAAGAGGCCCATGGCACGTTGGCGAGCGAGGTCCTCGACTTCATCGACCACCTGACAGCCCTCGTAGTAGCGGCGGCGCGGGTATCCCTCGGCGTACTTGTTGGTGAACACCGATCCTGACGCCTCCATCACCGCCCGGGAAGCGAAGTTCTCCGAGGCGATGAGGTGGATGTGGGAGTCCTGACGGTCGAGATCGGCTTTGATCAGTGCGGCAACCTCAGGGTCGGACTGATCGATGGGACGCATGTCTGTCATGGAAACCTCGAGTAGGGCGGACCACAGGCTACCCCCCGGGGCGAAGTCAACCAATCGGTCCGGAGCGCAGCAGGACCGGAGGGTCGACCGTGCAGTCGACGACCGTCGAGGGGACTCCGCCGCGGCTGCTCCCGCCGAGATAGACGGCGATCTCATCACCGAAGACGGCTCTGGCCTGCTGATCGTCGAGTGCTGCAGGCTGCCCACTCCGGTTCGCACTCGTCACCGCCAGCGGGCCGGCGATCTCGAGTAGCCAGACCGCCGCAGGATGATCGGGGACGCGAACTCCGATCGTGCCTGCGTGGGCAACCGGCAGTTGCGATCGAGCGGCCAGAACCAGCGTCAGCGGGCCCGGCCAATGATCGGTTCCGAGCCTGCGTGCCGCAGCCGTGAACTCGACGAGGTCTTCGGCCTGGCGTAGCGAAGCGACCAGAACGGGGAACGGGTGATCATCGGCTCTGCCCTTGACGGTGGCCAGACGATCGAGGGCGACAGCATCGGTCGGATCGGCCGCGAGTCCGTAGACCGTGTCGGTGGGCACACCCACGACCTCTCCTCGCTGGATCGCGGTGACGGCGTCTTCGATCATCCCCATGTGACCCCTCCTCGCTCTGGCACTTCGACGCCGAAAACGGGAGCGTCGACACCGCGCAGGTCGCGGATCTGGCGGGCGAATCGCTGGGGATCCCCGGTCGTCAGGAACTCGGTCCGTCCCGACGCGCCAATGTCCCCGTCCAGTACCCGCACCGTCTGGCGAGCCACCGCAGGTGCGGGATCGATGACCGAGACCTCCTCGCCGACGATCCCTCTGATCGTGTCGGTGAGTAGCGAGTAGTGGGTACAACCGAGAACCACGGTGTCGACTCCGGCTGCGAGGAGCGGTGCGAGGTAGGTGTCGAGCAGAGCGTGTGCGGTGTCCGTTTCGCCGCGTTCGACGGCCATGGCCAGGCCCGGGCAGGCCTGAGCGACGATCGACACCCCGGCGGCATGTCGATCGACCACCGACGCGTACAGCTCTCCCTGGAAGGTGGCGTCGGTGGCCAGGACCCCGATGACGCCGCGCTCGGTGCGCTGGGCCGCCGGTTTCACGGCAGGCTCCATGCCAACGAACGGAACGTCGGGGAAGGTGCGGCGCAAAGGATGCAGCGCAGCTGCCGATGCGCTGTTGCAGGCGACCACGATCAGCCCGGCGCCACGGTCCAACAGCAGCCGCGTCACCGCCTCGGCGCGGTCGCGCACATCGTGCAGGCTGCGCTCGCCGTACGGCGCCCAAGCCTGATCGGCCAAGTAGATAGTTGGATGTTCGGGCGTGAGACGCTCGAGCTCCCCGAGCACCGACAGACCGCCGATACCCGAATCGAAGATGCCAATGGTTCGCACGGGTCCATTCCACCACACCAGTCCGTTCTTGTGACGCTTGGGCCGGATAGTCAGCGGCGAGCGTCACAAGAACGGGGTTACGCTTCTGTGCATGAACCCAGAGACGATCAACGAGTTCCTCCAACAGTCGATGCCGTCGGCTGCCGACATGGACATGCGATGTACGGACGTGGGAGACGGGTGGGCGACGGTCCAGTGGGAGTACGGACCAAGATGGCTTCGCCCGGGCAACTACATCTCGGGACCGCTGCTCATGGCTATGGCTGACACCGCCCTGTACTGCGCAGTGTTCGGCAGGATCGGCCGGATCGAGCCGATGGCGGTCACGTCCGAGCTGACGACTCATTTCCTGCGCCCAGCCGTCGACAGCGATGTCACCGCCCGGGCAGAACTGCTGCGCTTCTCGGGACGCACCGCGTATGGGGAGGTCCGCCTCACCCTCGATGCGGACCCGACGACACTCGTCGCCCACGCCACCGGAACGTACATCCTTCCTGCGTAGCCGCTCGCTGGGGGAGGAAACCGCTCGCCTCGCTGGGGGAGGAAACCTCTCGCCTCGCTTGAGGGGAGAGACGGATCAACGCCGGCTGTGGCCCGCCTCGGCTGCGATCACCGCCATCGCATCATCGAATCGGCCAACCCACACCTTGCCGTGGGCCGGGGTACGCACAGGATCGAGGTGATGCACGAGATGGTGGCCGAGTTCATGAGCGAGAGTCCGCAGCCGAGTCCTCGACCCGAGGCGGATCTGGCCGTGTTCCGGGTAGGGGCGACCTCGCCGGAGCTCCCAAGCCTGGACGACGTCGTCACCCTGAACCAGTTCGACATGACGACGAGGAGGCCAGCACTGGCCGGTGTCCGGCCGCCTGCGGACATTGAAGGCTAACTCCGGGACGGGTACCGCAAACCGGTCTGCGACCGCGCGAATCAACCATGCTGCAACGTCTGACTCCACGACGTACCGTCCTCCGACGTCGGCAATCAGGGCGTAGTCGCTGCTGAAGGTCCTGACCCTGTGTTCATGCCTGGGCACCCGGCCGGTCGCCGCGTAGTGGTGCAAATCGATCATGGGGTCATCGTATGGCCTGCCCATGACAGAAAGCTCAACAGCAGCGAGCGCCTTTGCGACCCACCAGAATCCGCGGTTTGCCGGCGAGGTCGTCGCGGACCTCACAGAAGAGCCAGCGGCCAAACAGCTCGATGGCCCGCTCAGCCTGCGTCTCACCGATCTCGCAGAACAGCCAGCCTCCCTGTGCCAGCCACCAGTACACGTCGTCGGCAATGCATTCGATGACCTCGTCACCCCGAGGTCCGGCTACGAGGGCACCTCGTGGCTCATGGTCGCGAATCTCTCCGGGAAGCTGCCCATACTCGGCTTCTGACACATAGGGAGGGTTGGTGACCAGCAAATCGATGCGGCCCTTGATGGAGATCGGAAGCGCGTCGAAGAGGTCCCCCTGTCGCAGATCGATCGACACCCCATTCAGTGCAGCGTTCTCTCCGGCAAGGGCGAGAGCATCCTCGGAAATGTCGGTCGCGGTGACACGCGCACCGGGAAACGCCTTCTCCAAGGCAATCGCCAGCGCGCCCGAGCCGGTGCACAAGTCGACCATGCGGGTTCCGGGACCTGCCGTCCCGATGGCCGCGACCGCTTGCTCCCACAAGTACTCGGTCTCCGGACGTGGGATGAGGGCACGACGGTCGACCCGGAGCTGCACCGGCCCGAACGGAATCGTCTCCTCGAGGTGCTGCAACGGCACGCCGCGGCGGCGCTGGGCGGCAAGGATGCGAAACCGGGCAGCGTCGACCTCGGTGAGGTCTTGCTGGTAGATGTCGGCTCGCGTGCCCCCGGTGACGGTCATCAGCAGCCGCTCCGCCTCGTG
>CBEVHI010000175.1:0-4664 GCA_965549635.1 uncultured bacterium
CCTCCCAGCACGACGACGTTCGGATCGATCACGTTGATCACCGTCGACAGCGATCGCGCCAGCCGATCGAAGTAGCGATCCAGCACCTCCACGGCCTGGAGTTCCCCGGCCTTGGCCCTACCGGCAATCTCTGCACTCGATACCGGGCGGCCTTCCCCGTAGTCACGTTCCATGGCCGGACCGGAGAGAAAGGTCTCGATGCAGCCGGAGAGTCCGCAGTAGCAGGCCGGACCGGGCCGCTCTTCGGGCTCTGGCCACGGCAACGGGTTGTGCCCCCATTCCCCGGTGATGGCGTTCGGACCCGAGACCAGCTCCCCGCGAACGACCAGACCACCTCCGACGCCCGTTCCGAGGATCACCCCGAACACCACGTCGGCTTCGGCAGCGCCCCCATCGGTCGCCTCGGAGAGGGCGAAGCAGTCGGCGTCGTTGGCAAGCCGGACCTCCCTTCCGAGCGCTGCTGAGAGATCCTTGTCCAGCGGTCGGCCGTTGAGGACCACCGAATTTGCGTTCTTGATCACGCCACTCGCCGGTGAGATGACTCCCGGATGGCCGATGCCTATGGTCCCGGACGATCCGGTGAGCGCCTCGATGTGACCGACCATGTCGACGACTGCCCTGACGGTCGCCTCGTAGTCCCCGGCCGGCGTTGGAACGCGGTGCCGCAGGAGTTGACGATCGCCGTCCCCCAAGGCGACTCCCTCGATCTTGGTTCCGCCTATATCGATGCCGATACGCATGGCGGCATTGTGGCATGCAGCCAACGGCGAACAGCCAACGAGGCTACGATGCTCGCCCATGCCCTACGTCGAACCGGTCCAGCCTGAAGACGCAATCGGTGCCGTCAAGCGAGAGTACGACGCCGCCGTTCGCCGTGCCGGTCGCGTTTGGAACATCACCTCGATCCAGAGTCTCACCCCGGAGACCATGCACCTGTCGATGCGGATGTACTCGGCGCTCATGTACGGGCCATCGACGCTGTCGCGTGCACAGCGCGAGATGATCGCCGTCGTCACATCCCAGGTGAACGAGTGTCACTACTGAATACAGGCACATCTCTACGACCTCCGTGCCGAGGTCGCCGATCAAGACGCCATCGACCGGTTCGCCGATGATTGGCGTGAAGCAGGCCTTGACCGTCAGACACGGGCACTGCTCGAGTACACCGAGAAGCTGACGCTGGCTCCGGCATCCTGCGGTCCGGACGACGTCGCCGCACTCAGGAGCGTCGACCTCGAGGACACCGCCATCTCGGAAGCGACCCAGATCATTGCCTACTTCAACTCCATCAACCGCATCGCCGAAGGCCTGGGCGTCGAGATGGAGGATTGGCTCGACCCGATGGGGAGAGAGCTCTGACCTCAGACGGATTTCTCGGAAATGGGAGCGTCGAATAGCGACGTCAGCATTGCCGAGAAGTGGAGACCCGATTTCTCGGAAATGGAAGCGTCGAATAGCGACGCCAGCATTGCCGAGAACGAACTACTTGAGTGGGTCCAGATCCTGATACTCGCCGGTTCTCAGGTGGCAGGACACCAGGTGTTCGGGGTCGCCATTGACCGGCAGCAGGACAGGGTCGATCCCGTCGCAGATGCCGGCCTGGGCGATCGGACACCGGGGATGGAAGTTGCACCCGGATGGCGGGTTGATCGGGTTGGGGATCTCCCCGGCCGGGAGCGGTTCGGTACGGCGATGCTTCGGGTCCGGAACGGGGACCGCGTCGAGCAGCGCCCTCGAGTAGGGATGCTGGGCGTTGGTATAGACCTCGGCCAGTGTCCCGACCTCGACGATCTTGCCCAGATACATGATCGCGATCCGGTCGCAGATGTACTTGGCGGTAGCAAGGTCATGGCTGATGAACAGGTAGGTGAGATCGAACTCCTCCTTGAGTTCCATCATCAAGTCGAGCAGTAGTGCCCGCACACTGACGTCGGCCATGGCGATCGGCTCATCGGCAACGATCAGATCGGGCGCCGTGATCATGCCTCGTGCGAACACGATCCGCTGTCGCTGTCCGCCGCTGATCTGGTGCGGGTACTTGGAGTAGAAGAACTCGGCCGGAACCATCCCGACCTGATCGAGCATACGTATCACGAGTGCATGCCGCTCCTCGGCGCTCAGATGCGGCATGTGGATCTTGGCGGGATGCTCGATCGCCTCTCCGATGGTCATCCTTGGATTCAGCGAAGCGAGGGGGTCCTGAAACACCACCTGCATACGATGCCGAAGCTTCCGCATCTCCTCGCGTGACAGCGACATCAGGTCGACGCCATCGAAAACGACCCTACCGTCCGTCGGCTCGAGCAACCGCAGGACCAGTCTGCCCACAGTCGACTTCCCCGACCCTGACTCCCCGGCGAGACCGAAGACCTCTCCCTTACGGATCTCGAACGAGACACCGTCGACGGCGCGCACGTACTGACGTTCTGCACGCTTGAGGCTGGCCATGAACCCCTGGGAGACGGAGAACCACTTCTTGAGGTCGCTGACTTCGACGAGATTCTCAGCCACGGGTCACCCCCTGCGCCTCGACAACGTCTTCATACAGCCAGCAGGCCGTAGCCTGTCCCGGGACCACCTCACGGAATACGGGTCTCTCGACAGCGCAGATCTCCATCGCCTTCGGACACCGTGGATGAAACGGGCACCCTGACGGAGGGTTGAGCAGGTTGGGAGGAGAGCCCTCCATCTTGTAGAGATCGTGCTCGTCGAGGTTGATGTTCGGCACGGATTGCAGCAAACCATCCGTGTAGGGATGCTTCGGCTGGGCGAACACCCCGTACACGTCGCCGATCTCTGCCATGCGCCCCGCGTACATGACTGCCACTCTGTCGGCCACCTCGGCGACCACACCGATGTTGTGGGTGATCATCAGGATCGTGAGGTCGAACTCGTCGCGCAGTTCCCGCAACAAATCGAGGAACTTGGCCTCCACGATGACATCGAGTGACGTCGTGGGCTCGTCGGCGATGACCAGTTTGGTGCGCAGCGCGAGTGCCAGGGAGATCATGACCCGCTGTCGCATCCCTCCGGAGAGCTGGTGGGGGTAGTCGGCCAGCCGTTCCCTCCGAATCCCGAGCTTCTCGACGAGCTCCTCCGCTCTGGCCGCAGCGGCCTTCTCGGACACCTTCGGCTCGTGGGTACGGATGGTCTCGGTGAGATGCTCGACCACTCTCTGGACCGGATTGAGTGAGGTCATGGGGTCCTGGAAGACCATGCCGATGTCACCGCCCCGGACCGACTGCATCTGCTTCTCGGACAGCGTCATGAGATCGACGCCGTCGAACCAAAGCTCCCCTCCGTCGATCCGACCCGGGGTGCGGATCATCCGCATGATCGCCTTGCCCAGCGTCGACTTACCACAGCCCGACTCGCCGACGAGGCCCAGGATCTCACCGCGGCGAATGTCGAGCGACACCTGATCGACGGCATGCACGTCACCAGAGCGCGTTGCGTACTCGACGGTGAGGTCCCGGATGGAGTAGAGGATGTCGTCCATTACCGGTCCCTCAGCTTCGGGTTGAAGATTTCCATGAGCCCTTCACCCATCATGGTGAACGCCAACACGACGGACATCACGGCGAGACCCGGGAAGGTGATCATCCACCATGCGTTCTGGATGTTCTCCTGGCCCCGAGCCAGATCGATCCCCCAGTCCGGGGTGTCAGGAGGCAGGCCAAGGCCAAGGAAGCTGAGACCGGCACCGGTCAGGATGGCGTCGGCAACATTCACCGAGAAGATGATGGCCACCGAAGGGATGACGTTCGGGAAGATGTAGCTTCGCAGGATCGAACCTCGCGTCGCGCCGATGCTGCGGGCCGCTTCGACGTACATCTCCTCCTTGACCGACAGCGTCTGCCCGCGCACGATCCGGTAGTAGGTCGGCACGTATACGACTCCGATGGCGACGATGACGTTGATGATCGAGGGTCCGAGTACGGCGGTGATGGCGATGGCGAGGATCAGGCCAGGGAACGCGTAGAGGCTGTCCATGATCACGCTCATCGTGCGATCGACCCAACCGCCGGCGAATCCAGCAATCAAACCGAGAGGGAGCCCGATGAACAGCGACATCAGCGCCGCAGCGAACCCGATGAGGAAGGCAACGCGCGTCCCCCAGATGAGCCTGCTGAGCACATCCTGGCCAAGCTGGTTCGTGCCCAGTGGGAAGCTTCCGCTCGTGGAGATGCCCTCTCCCGCCACCGCGCCGTCCATCTGAAGGTCCGGGTACTGATCGATGACGGGTGAAGCGGCCTTCGACGAGACAACTGCGAACTCGACATCGCCGGCGGAGAGAGCATCGAGTGTCTCTTCAACGGTGTCGTAGCGCCGAACGCGCAGCCGAATGGACTCTTCACTGCCTTCTGCCTTCAGCTCGTCAGTCAGTCGAGCAGCTTCATCCCTGACCGTCTGGCTTGCCGGGGTACCCGCCACGACACCGACCGAGACTCTGCCGGCGCCGGCGAAGTCGATCAGAGACGAGATCCCCGAGTCGTTCGGAACCACGAGCACTTCGACGTCAGGCGCTTCACCAGGCGCCAAGAGCCGCGGTCCGACCTGCTCCCGGGGGTCGTGGGCGGCAAACAGCCCAGGCACCACCGCCATGATCAGGAAGAACACGACCAGCCCCATGCTGATGGCAACGAACCACCAGTCGGCCTTGT
>CBEVHI010000176.1:0-4650 GCA_965549635.1 uncultured bacterium
GCTGTCAGCTGGAAAGGCTGGAAGCTGTCAGCTGGAAGCCGGACCGCCTGCCATCCCTGATACAGTGCCCTCATGGCTCGCTACCCCAACATCGGCGACTTCATCACCAACTGGTCAACGTCGGATCTCCCCTTCTTCGAGAAGCTGCGCGTCGCCGCACGCAACAATCTGATCAAGGCAAGGACCGGCTCGTCCTGCTGTGGCCACCCCGGCGAGCCGGGGTGTTGACGAGGTCCTGACGAGCCCGGTTCGGGCTCCATGCACCACCACGATCACTGACGACGTCGCGCCGCCTACCGACCGAACCGCCGTTCCCGCCGAGAGAAGTCCCGTAGCGCTCTGAAGAAGTCGACTCTCCGGAAGGCTGGCCAGTAGACGTCGACGAACGCGTACTCCGCGTAGGCCGATTGCCACAGGAGGAACCCGGACAACCGGGACTCGCCACTCGTGCGAATCACCAGATCGGGATCGGGCAGATCGGCCGTGTAGAGATGGGTCCCAATCCCCTCAGCGTCGATACGCTCTGCGATCTCGTCGGCGGGCACCCCCTGGTCGACGAGAGCCGTGACCAGGTCTCTGCAGGCGTCAACGATCTCTTGACGACCTCCGTATCCCAAGGCGATCGTCAAGCGTCGATCACCAGACCCGGCGTGTTGCTCTGCCCGCTTGGCGGCGGAGGTCAACGTATCGGGGAGCAGGCCGAGACTCCCGATGAATCGAATCCGGAGATTGTTGCGAGCTGCGAGATCGGGGAGTCGTTCGAACAGTCCGATCAACACATCGAAGTAGGGCTCCAACTCATCGTCGGGCCTGGAGAGGTTCTCCTTGGAGAGAACCCACCCCGTGATCGCAGGTATCTCAACCTGCTGTGTCCACCCGACAAACTCTTCGAACCTGCGCATGCCCGCCTGATAGCTCGTCGCGTAGTCGGAGAAGCCCTCCGCTCGCGCATACCGGCGGTGACCGTCGAGGATGATGCCGATGTGACGAGGCAGCCGATCCGGAGGAAGGGCACGAAGAAGGCTGTCTTCATACAGCCGGTAGACGGGTCTCAGGAGACGCTGGGACTTCACGGCACAATGCTACCTGCGCACCCCAGCGTCCTCGGTAGGCTCACGATGTGGAACGAGTGACGCTGGGCAAGATGCACAATCCGGTTCGGGGATTCCTGCACGGGACCGCGGCGGTCGCCTCCGCCGCCGCCCTGGTCGTTCTCGCCGTGCGCACCTCCTGGGACACACCGCGCATGCTGTCGATGATCGTCTTCGCCCTCAGTGCGGTCGCCCTCTATACCACCAGCACGCTCTACCACACGATCCCCTGGCGGAGACGGTGGAAACAGCGCATGCAGCGCTTCGACCATTCGATGATCTTCCTCCTCGTCGCCGGAACGTACACACCGATCGCGTTCAACGTACTGTCCGGTTCGCTCCGCTGGGCAACGCTGGGGTTCGTCTGGACCGCTGCCGCTGCCGGCATCGCGCAGAAGGTCTTCTTCCCAAAGATCAGGAACTGGCTCTCGATCACGCTGTACATGGTGATGGGATGGTCCGCGGTGATTCCCCTCCCTCGGTTGATCGATCGCCTCAGTGCCGCCGCGATCGCCCTTTTGATCCTCGGCGGGGTCTTCTACAGCGTCGGAATGGTGCTGCTGGTCAGCAAACGCCCGCGGCTCGTTCCGCGAGTCTTCTCCTACCACGAGGTGTTCCACCTCCTCGTCGTCTCTGGAACCGCCGTCCACTTCTTGATGATTCTGCGCTATGTCGCTCCGATAACCAGAACGTGAACCAGTCAGATCCCTTCATTGCCGCCCGGACCGCACGGATCAAACTGCGTGACGGCACTTCCGTCTTGATCCGTCCGATCGTCCCCGAGGATGCCCCTCGGCTCGCCCAGGGTATGCAAGAGCTCTCGCCGCATTCCCGCTACCTGCGCTTTCTTCGCCCGGTCGACAGACTCAGCAGCGCCGAGTTGAGGTACTTGACCAACGTCGATTTCGTGAATCACTTCGCCTGGGTTGCGTTCACGACCCCTGATCTGCACGGCATCGGTGTGGCGAGATACGCGCTCGTCGAACCCGGCGTCGCCGAAGCTGCCGTCGTGGTGCTCGACCGTTTTCAGCACCGGGGCCTGGGAGGCACTCTGCTGCGCCTGCTCGCGGAGACGGCACTCGAGAACGATATCGGCAGTTTCCGGGCGTGGGTCACTCCTCAGAACGCTGTGGTGTTGCGAACTCTCGACGAGTGGGGTCTCGAGCGTCGTCTCGATGAGGGGATCGTCATCGTCGATGTGCCTCTGCCCCTTCCACCATCAGAACTACTGGAGTCTTCGCTCTACCGAACCCTCCGTGCAGCTGCAAGGGGAGAACTCGACGTCCAGCCCGAGCATCAGAGACCTTCCGGCAACTCCACCGAGTAGTCGACCGGGATGCTCGATCCGCCGGAACCAACGACGACCGGGAGGACGAAGCGAACCTGATCAAGCAGGCAGATGCTCTCGCGTTCCACTTCGCAGTAGACCAGCGACATGTCGATGGAGATGGTGCCGGAACCGCGCCGGAAGGTCGCGGGAAGCACCATCGGGAAGGTTGGGCCGGCGATCGGTCCCGGGGTGGCCTCGATGGTCGCGATGTCCCCTGTCACCGACCACTCGAAGCGCGACGGGGCTTCTTCGTTCACCTTGAACCCCTCCGGCAGCGCCACATCGAGCACGACCTCTCCCGAGCCTTCCGCGACCACAGCTTGAGGAAGGTTGACGACGGGTGATCCCTCTCGGGCAGTCACATACCGCTCGAGGCCGCTCAATATGAGCGTCGACGCGAAGCCGGTCTCCTCGTCGACGACCCGGATCGAGTGGTTGTTCGTATCGGCGACATACAGCACCCCTCCCGAGGCGGCGATCCCTCCCGGCTCGTCGAACAACGGTGTCGGACCGTCCTGCCATCCTCTCCCTCCAGCGAGCGTCACCACCTCTCCGGTGGACGGATCGATCCGCTTGATCTTCGAGTTGTACGTGTCGGCAACCCATACCGATCCGCGATCGATGGCGACGCCGAGCGGATGCTGGAAACGGGCTTCGGTCCCTACCCCATCCTGGTCCCCGAAGTCGAACAGGCCGTCATCACTCCCGGCCACAACGCCGACCTCGTTGCTCGAGAAGTCGAGATACCTGACGGCGCTGCTCTCGGAGTCGGCGAAGTAGAGCCTTTGTCCGTCCAGCGCCAGCCCACTGGGTTGCGCCAGTTCGGCGGTCTCCGCCGCCCCGTTCCGTGTCCCCTCGGACGCGCTCCCGGCAACCGGTTCGACGGTTCCACCGTCCAGATCTGCCGCCCATATCTGATGGGATCCGGCCATGGCGATGTACAAAACTCGCCCGTCGCGCTCCAAGTCCCAAGGCGAGTTCAGATCCGTCTCGGTCGCACGGCCCCCTGTGGGCGGATAGGAGCCCTGTCTGCCGGTTCCTGCAAGCGTCGTCACGGACCCGGTCGAGAAATCGACTTGTCGCACGACGTGGTTTCCCGTATCGGCAACGAACAGGGTGGCGCCGTCTTCGGAAACGGCGAGGCCCTGTGGGTGCGAGAACAGCGCCGTCCTCAGGTAGCCGTCGACGTAGCCGCGTTCGCCACCGCCGATCACCTCGGTGACGGTGCCATCCAGGTCACTCACGACGATCCTGTTGTGGTTCGTGTCGGCGATGAACAGCTTGTCGCCATCAACCAGCACCTTGCCGGGAAACGACAGCAGCGTCGCGGGGGCACGCTCCACGCTCAGGTCGATCGCACGGCGATCCAGTTGTCCTGCGGCCCCGAACTCGACCATGAGCGAAGAGACCACCGGCTCCACGACCTCGTAGACACCCTCGCCTGCCATGGTCCCAACCACGTTGCCGGCCGGATCGATCAGGGCGATCGTCGGCCATGCGTTCGCTCCCCAGGCCTGCCACACCGCGAAGTCGCTGTCGTTGATCACGGGGTGGGTGAGTCCGTAGCGCTGAACGATGCGGCGGATGTTCTCCGTGCTGGCTTCGTTGGTGAACTTCGCAGAGTGGACTCCGATGACGACGAGCGTGTCCGGGAACTCCCTCTCGAGCCGCTGCAGGTCGGGAATGATGTGGATGCAGTTGATGCAACCGTAGGTCCAGAAGTCGAGCAGGACGACCTTGCCCCGCAGGTCCCCAAGTGTCAGGGGGGTCGGGGTGTTCAGCCAGTCGAGCCCCGGAGGGAACTCGGGAGCCGGGGCACTTCCGGCGAACGATGGCTGCGTTGTGGACGGAGTCGGCGTGATCACTGCCGGCCGGGTCGTGCTGGTCACCTCGGGCACCACCTGAGTGGCGGAGCAGGCCGACACGGTGAGGGCGAACACGACGGCGAGTGCACGGTACGAACCCGACATGTGACGAGGTTGGCACAACCCGGCATCTACATGGCCATCGGAGAAGGTTCGTTCGTCAGTCTCCGCCAGAGTGCCGATCCTTGCGGAGCTTTCTCCAACGCTTGGCGATGTCGACGTCCTCTTGCTCTTCTGTTTCCGCCCCGGGTGCCGCATCAGGCTTGGCGGCGTCGCTGTCGGTCAGCGCTATGAAGGAACCGAGGAGCTCGGCGGCCTCCTCGGAGGTCATGTCCGATTCCTCAGGTGCGATGTCCGATTCCTC
>CBEVHI010000177.1:0-4603 GCA_965549635.1 uncultured bacterium
GTCTTGCGGACGGCTCTGAGACGTTGGGCGCGCACGTTCACGATCCGCAGGATAGATCCGCCGGATCCGGTCTCACACGAGATCGAGCAACTCCAGCAGACTGGCAGACTCGTACTCGAGGGTGCTTGACGCCCTCTGGTCGACACGAGCGAATCGGTTGTGCCAGAAGACATCCATGCCCACGCCAACCGCTCCGGGGACGTCGGCAGCCGAGCCTGCGACAAAGAGCACCTGCTCCGGTGACAGATCGAGTGCCTCGAGCGCCATCAGATACGGTCGTGGTGCTGGCTTGTACCACCCGGCCGCTTCGGCTGTTACCACGTGCGGGACCGTCACCCCAAGGCAAGCAACAGAGATGTTTGCCAGCCCGTTGGAGCAGTTGGTCACAACGGCGATCGGCACCCTCGCCGCAAGTACATGGAGCACTCGTCTTGTCTCCGGCCATGGGCGAATCTCGTCCCATCGACGCAGGAGTTCGCGAGCGTCGTCGACTGGCAGGCCCACGTCAAGGGCGGCCTGTCGGATGATGCCCTCGTAGGGTTGGTACCGACCCGCCTCGTACGTGAGCATCAGATACCGATTCCTCCAGATGAAGCCCTGCTCGGCGGATCCTGCGACGTCGTTCCAGAAGGCCCACGAGTCAAGGAGAGCCGTCAGGAGATCGAAGGCGACTGCCTTGTAGCGGCGATCGTCAGATGCGTGAGACCCAGACAGGGACACTCCCCCCGCGACCACACCAAAGATAGTGTCCGCGGAACGCACCTGGCCGCAGGTGCTCCACCTGCGGCCAGGTCTTCAACGAACAATGATCAGTGGGTGGAGCCGCCTCCGTGCTGTCCACCTCCGCCGGCCCACATCGGCCGACCGCTCTCCTCACGGAGTACGAACGTCCCAGGGGTGCCTCCCTCGTCCACGTCGATCGCCTGGACCGTGAATGTATCTGGCGTCTCCCAGAAACCGGTCACCGTCACGGAGTCACCCTCCTGGAGAGCCAACCCCACAGTCTCGACGTAGTACGAGTTTCCGAGCTGCACGGTCATCGATGACCCATCCCCGGGATTCATCGTGAAGACGTTGCCGGCGACCGAAGTCACCGTCCCCGAGTAGGTCGACAACTCTCCCGCATTGGCCTGTGGGCTCGGAACGCCGGTCCCATCCCCGCGGGACGCTTCCTGGCCACCGTGGTAGCCGTTGCCATTGGTGGAGACAGCAACCCCGTCCACCGCCGCCGGCGCGTCAGAGGATGAGGAGGCGAACGCCTGGTAGGCACCGGCTCCCGCCGCGGCGATCACCACCGCTGCCAGGCCGCCGATCAACACTTTCCTGATCATCAGAGCTTCCTTTCAGAATGAACTCCTATCACTATCGGCGCCGTACATAAGGAGACCATGAGAGAACGATGGCAATCTGGTGAGAATCGCTGCGAAGCGGGTAGATGGGCTGTTCGCCAGCTAGCGTGCGGCTTCATGACTGAGCCATCGGACCAGCAGCAGAGCGCTTCCGGCCTGGAACGGATCAAGGAGCGACTCGCCCCTCCGAGCATCCCCGCCGATGATCGCGGGCGCGCTCGTTTGGTGCTCGACACGCTGGTCCTGCATCTTCATCCGGCTCGCATCCCCAAGCGGACCCTGAAGTGGACCTACACCTGGGGTCTTGGCGGTCTCGCAGGAATGCTGCTCACCATCCTGGTCGTCACCGGCGTATTCCTCGAGGTCAACTACACGCCCACTGCTCCCGATGCCTACCTCAATGTCCTCAACCTGCGCGCCAACGTCTGGTTTGGCGACCTGCTCCGCAATGTCCACCACTGGTCGGCGAACCTGCTGATCATCGTCGCCGTGCTGCATCTTCTCCGAGTGTTCTTCACCGGGGCCCACCGTCCGCCACGAGAGGTCAACTGGATCTTTGGGATCGTCATGCTCCTGCTCATCCTGGGAGCGAACTTCACCGGCTACTTGCTCCCTTGGGATCAGCTCGCTTTCTGGGCGATCACCGTCGGCACCAGCCTGGTGTCCTACATCCCGCTAATCGGGGAACCGTTGGGCAGACTTCTCCTCGGCGGACCGGAGGTAGGAGCGGCGACGCTGCTGAACTTCTACACCCTCCACATTTCCTTCATCCCCTTGTCGCTGTTCGCCCTGATGTCCCTGCACTTCTGGCGTGTGCGAAAGGATGGTGGTCTCACGATTCCCCGCTCCGTCGGTGAGACCGTTGAGGAACGTCCCGAGAGGGTCACCACGATCCCGCATCTCGTCCGGAGGGAAGCGATCTACGCCCTGGCGTGGATGGCGGCCATTCTCGTATTCTCGATCCTCGTTTCGGCGCCACTCGAAGGTATCGCAAACCCCGATCTCAGCCCCAACCCTGCCAAAGCTCCCTGGTACTTCCTCGGCATCCAGGAACTGCTCCTGCACTTCCATCCGTTTGTAGCAGCGATCGTGATCCCCGGATTGGCCGTCACAGGGCTCATCCTTCTGCCCTTCACCGACTTCGAGACCACGACCGTAGGCATCTACTTCCGGTCCAAACGCGGACGCTCGCTCGCCATTCTCTCGACCGGCCTCTCTCTCGTGTTGACCTCGGCATGGGTGGCAGCCGATGAGTTCCTTCTCAACTGGACCGGCTGGCTCCCTTCCTGGCCGACGCTCATCTCGAACGGTCTTGTCCCCCTCGCAGCCGCCACGCTGGTCTTGCTGGCCCTCGACACGTGGGTCAAGGATCGCCTCGGGGGAAGCGGTGAAGAGCGAGTCCTTTTCCTCTTCACCTTCCTCTTCGTGGCGCTCGTCGTGCTCACGGCTGTGGGAATCTTCTTCCGTGGTCCAGGCATGATGCTGTTCTGGCCATGGGCGATGCCGGTGACAGGATGAGGAACGACCAGTGAGTGACGAGCGCACCACGGAGACGGTCGAAGAGGGCATAACGCGCCGTAGTTTTCTAACCATGGCGTGGGCAGCCATCGGTGGGCTGGCCGCCGTCGAAGTCGGCGGCGTTCTCCTCGCCTATCTGCAGCCGCGGCTCGCCGAAGGCGAATTCGGCGGATCCGTCATCGCCGGGGCGGTCGACGACTTTCCGCCCGGCTCCGTGACGCACATCGTCAACGGTCGTTTCTACGTCACTCGATTCACCGACGGCGGGTTCCTTGCCCTCTACCAGCGGTGCACCCACCTCGGCTGTGCAGTTCCATGGGATCAGGCTGCAGGTAGGTTCATCTGTCCCTGCCACAATTCCGAGTTCGAGGACAGCGGGAAGGTAATCACCCCGCCGGCTCCGCGGCCGCTCGATCTCTTTGCCCTCACGATCGAAGACGGCCAGGTGCTCGTTGACACCGGGAATCCGGTCGCCCGTGACACTTTCAGCGCTTCTCAGGTCGTGTACGCATGAGGCGCAAAACCGAGCTCCTGATCGGGTTCATTGCCACGGAGATCATCGTCGTCGGCCTCCTGTTTGCATTTGTCAGGGAGCCGGGACGTATCGACACGGCCCAGGCTCAACTCCTCGAGTCGCAACTGGATGACGCCATGACACTCTATGCGGAGAACTGCTCGGTCTGCCACGGTCTGGCCGGAGAGGGGATCGGGGCCACACCTGCGCTCGACAACGCCGGCCTTCGCGGATCTGATTTCGGCACCCTCGCCAAGACCATCTCCCGAGGAAGATTCGACACGGCAATGCCGGCATGGAGCAAGGAAGACGGCGGGCCATTGAGCGACTACCAGATCGCGGAACTGGCGGCCCTGGTGCAATCGGGAGACTGGGCAGAGACCCGAGACCGGGTTGTCGACCTCGGTCTCGCGCCACTCGTCCCGTTCTCTGCAGAGCCCGATCCCATCATTCTCGAGCAGGTCGGTTCGTTACCGGACGGCGAAGAGCTGCAACAGGCGATCATGCTGTTCGCCGGTCAGTGCGTTGCCTGTCATGGACCGGACGGCACCGGTACCGGGCTCGCTCCCGCTCTCAACGACCCCGAAGTCCGAGTGCAACCTGCCGATGACCTCTCCCGTACGATCTCCCTCGGGTCGCCTGGAACGCTGATGGCCTCCTGGCAAGGCACCCTCGCCACCAAAGAGATTGACGCACTTGTCACACTCATTACCCGTTGGGACGAGGTGCCGGATGGAGCGATCCCTGCACCAGACGTCCCGATTCCCGTCACCGAGGAGTCCCTGGCACAGGGCGAGTCGCTGTTTTCGCAGAACTGCGCTCGATGCCATGGGCCGGAAGGTCAGGGCACGCCAAGAGCTCCCGCGCTCAACGTCAAAGGATTCCTCACCGAGACCGGCGACCTCGCCATCGAACAGATCGTGACCCTCGGGATATCCGGCACCCCTATGCCCGCATGGGGAGACCGGATGACCGCTGCGGAGATCCAGTCGATTGTCGGATTCATCAGATCATGGGAGCCGGACGCACCGGAAGTGGCGACACCGTCGGCCGGTGGAGGCGGCGGCCCTCCCTGGCTCAGAGAGTCGGGATCGTTCAGACCAGGGACCGGCGAGGGCGGCGGCTTCGGCGCGGCGAACGAGCAGGCATGGTGGGCAAGCCTCGACTGGCGCATCGTGCTCCTCGTGGTGGGAGGTCTCACCCTTGCGTTGTCACTGATCGC
>CBEVHI010000178.1:0-4602 GCA_965549635.1 uncultured bacterium
CGATGATGCCGGCGAGCAGACCGAACCGCAGGTAGTGACCAAAGATGTCACGTTTACGGAACCCGCTGGCGAGCAGCAGTCCAATCTGTCCGCGCTGCGACAGCACCAGGCGGGTGAGCAGCACATAGGTTGCCATGCCCGCGGCGGCGAGGAACAGCAACGGGAACATCAGCGACATCTCCTGGAAGCCGGCGAGGTCCTCGCTCAACGCTGCGTTCGACGGCAAGTCGGCCAGCGTGGTGGCGTCCGCTGCTCCACGAGCGAACGCGACGTCCTCGAGCGCCTGGTCGACCGTCGCCGTGTCGGCGCCCGACGCGTAGGTGACGAGGACCTCCGTGCGCGCCACGCCGGCAGGCATGAACGCGAACGCGTTCTGATCGACGTAGAGGATGCCGAAGTCATCGAACGAAGGGATGATCTGCTGGCGGCTCTGTGCAGGCCATAGGTACTCGGCGGATGCCGCCTTGCCGACCATGCGCGCCTGCACCCAACCCTGCGGTCCGAGCACCTCGATCGTGTCGCCAGGTTTCAGCTTGAAGTGATCGGCCATGTGTTGTTCCACCAGCACCGTGTCGACTCCGTTGAGATAGGCACCTCCGAGAATCGACACCTGATCGATCAGCGGCTGCGCGCCACCCGGCAGACCGACGAGGCGAGCGAGCATCTTGTGATGCCCGTCGATTCGCACCGGCACTTCGGCCACGGACCGCGTCGCAACCTCCCCCACACCCTCGGTGGCCAGCGCCGCGTCGACGATGGCGTTGGTGTCCCCTCCCGAGATCGTCATGTCGGCGGTGTTCAGCGAGACGAACATCTGGTCATACGACTCGGTGAGGTTCAGATAGGCGTCATACGAGCCACCGAACAGCGCAATGCCCAGAATGATGGTGATGACGACCGCGACGAACTGGCTGCGTCGAGCCTTGAGATCGCGTCGTAGCTTGCGATCGAGGATGCTCACCACTCGACCTCCTCGGGCAGCAGCGGCCGTTCGTTGGTCTCGATCGTGGCCACCTCCCCGGAATGCAGCCGGATCACCCTGTCCCCCATGCCGCCGATGGCGGCGTTGTGGGTGACCAGCAGGACGGTCCGGTGGTCGTTGTCGCTGACCGCCCGGAGTTGTGCGAGGACCTGGCGGCCGGTGTCGAGGTCCAGTGATCCGGTCGGTTCATCGACGAGCAGGATCGGCGGTTGTTTCACGAGGGCGCGGGCGATGGCAACACGCTGCTGCTCGCCGCCGGACAGCATCCCGGGGAAGTGGTCGGCCCGGTCGCCCAGATTGACGGACTCGAGTGCCGTCATGCTCTCGTTGTGGTTCCTCCCGACGAGTTCGGCCATCAATTGCACATTCTCCAACGCGGTGAGCGTGGGGATGAGGTTGAAGAACTGGAAGACGAACCCGACGTGGGATCGCCGGAACTCGGTCCGATCGTCCTCGGACATCGAGACCAGGTCGATGCCGTCGACGGTCAAGCCGCCGGAGGTCGCCTCCTCGATACCTCCCACCAGGTTCAACAGCGTGGTCTTGCCTGATCCACTCGGGCCGAGTACGACCACGAACTCACCCTGCTGGAAGTCGAGGTCGATGTTCTTGAGCGCGTGGACCGCCGTCGGCCCCTCGCCAAAGGTCTTGGTGACGCCATGCAGGTCGATGATCTTCACTGTTGTCCTTTCGTCAATGCATCGATGAGTGCGCCGATCGCACCCGTCGTCTTGTCCACGTCGAAGTCGAAACCGACGAACCGGTAGAGGAAGAGTCCGTCGATGAGTCCGCCGATAGCGATGGCCAGCCCGCGGGGATCGATCTCGTTCGGTATCTCGCCCCGGCGCTGGCCCTCGGTGATCACGGAGGTGAACACGTCGAACGCTCCTCCCCAAACGTCGCGCAGCCAGGCGGCGACCCGTTCGTCCCGTGTCGCCTGGTGAGCCGCCTCCATCGTGATGACCATCATCGGCGAGTGGGCGTCCACGGTGCCCAGCCAGGAGAAGGCGCTCTTGAGCGCCTCCGCCACACTCCCGGCATGGGCGATGTCCTCAACGGGGCCGGCGATGTCGGAGGTGAACGCGGCCGAGGCGGCTTCCAGGAGAAGGTCATCCTTGGTGCCGAAGTAGTAGTGGAGCAGGGCGTTGTTGACTCCGGCCCGTTGTGCGATCAGCCGTGTGGTGACGCTCGACCAGCCGACCTCGATGATCAGCTCCCCTGCCGCCCTTAGGATGCGCTCTCGAGTGGATTGGTCGTCTGGTTTAACCACGCGACCAATAGGTTAGCCCGACTCGCTTACGCATCCAAAGAATCTCGGAAATGGCAGCGTCGCCTACCGACGCCAGCATTGCCGAGAAACCGGTCACTCCCCCGGGGAGTACTCACGCTCCAGGTGCGCTCTGACGTCTGCCTCGTCGTACCACACCGGCTTGAGCTGATCGGCCGCAAAGATCGGGGCCTGGTCGGCGTAGTGCGGCGAGTCGGCGTGCTGGGTTGCCGACCCGAACGGGACAATCGACTGTGAGCTCAGGGTGCCGTCGGGATGGAACACCACCATCATCACGTAGGAGTCGCCGGCAATCCCCTCGAACCTGCCGTCGACAGAGTCTCCGTAGATGGCACGCAGCAGGTCGGGCCCTCCGTCGACGCCAGTGTCGAATGACCCGCGGACCAGCCGGTTGACCTCTGACCACGGCGGATCGACCCTCCCGAAGCGTTTGGTCAGCTCGGCGACAGCGTCCCGGAACGCCGCTTCGATCTGGGCGTCGGATATCTCGGCCTCCCCGAGCTGGGAGAAGTCCAGATCGGCACCCTCGTCGGGCAGGTGCGCGAGCGTGCCGACGACCAGGGCCGTTGACCGATCTTCGGCATCGGCCGATCGATCCCAGGCGGCCACGACCGCAACGGCAGCTGCCACCTCCGAGTCGGTGGCGAGATCGGAGGCAACGATCCGGTTGGCAAGAAGAGCCGGCACCGAGGTGTCGTCGTAGGTGACATCGAACTTGATCGCCAGCAGCTCCTCGGGGCTGATCGAGAAGTCGGCACCCATCAGCCCCTGGGCGCGCAACGACCGGTTCGTCTGCTGCGCTTCGATCCCCATCGAGGGAGCGTACGACGCCGGGTCGAGCGTCCCTGGACCGGAGGCGGTGAACGGCGTCGAGTTGGAGTTCTCGATGAAGCCGGCCTGCGGCTCGATCACCCAGGGAAGATCGTCGAGCGGAACGTAGCTGTCCCAGATCGTTCGCGAGGTGTCGCCCGGCACGTACCCGGACCAGTCGAAACCGGGGTCTCGATCGGGGATCAGCCCGTGGTAGACGTAGGCGATCCTGCCGGTCTCGTCCGCGTACCCGATGTTGAAGCTGGGCAGCCCATCCTGGGTCTCGAGTGCTGCCTTCCACTCGTCGAAGGTCGTTGCCTTGTTCATCCGGTAGAACTGCTCGACCAGTCCGGTCTCCCCCATGCCCCCATACCGGATGGCATACGTGCCATGCGGCTGACGAACGACGGGACCGAACACCGACCACAGCACCTCCCGATGGAATGTCCAGTGGATCCTGCCCAGCAAACGCACGTCGATGGGGGCGTCGCGGACCTCGAGGGTCTTCCACTCTCCGTCCACCCGGTACCGATTGGGATCGTCAGGGTCGATGTCGAGGACGTACACGTCGGTGAGGTCCGGCTTGTTGACGGTCATCGACCAGGCCAGATGGCGGTTGTGGCCGAGGGCGGGCATCGGCATGGCAGGGAACAGCGCACCGGTCATGTCCCAGCCGTCCTCCGAATGCACCGACGCCTCGTACCATGCCACCGGCCCGGTCCACGGCTGGTGGGTGTTCGAG
This sequence comes from uncultured bacterium, assembly GCA_965549635.1. Lineage (GTDB taxonomy): Bacteria > Actinomycetota > Acidimicrobiia > Spongiisociales > UBA4744 > CBEVHI01. The sequence goes on from CBEVHI010000178.1 coordinate 3,823, forward strand.
ATCAGCATCGTCTCCCCGGCATCGGATCGTGACGGCGCCACGGCGAACACGTTGGACCCGTACCGGACGGCGGGAGCGATCGCGGCGCTGAGGTCGGGTCGCTCATCGGCGAACAGCTTCGACAGCACACCGTCCAGCCCGAAGAACAGCGGCACCTTCTGGGTGAACGCCCTGACCAGGTCCTTGCCTTCGACGGGAAACAGACCTCGCAATGCCTCGTCAGGATGCTGCTCCGCGTACAGGTTCAGGCCGTCGGCGTAGGCGTTGCACAGGGCCCTCACGTCTGGGGGAAGCTGCGGCCATCCGGTATCGACGACATCATCGATGCGCAGCAGATGCACGAAGTAGTCGACGGCCGCCGAGTCGGGCCCGTACACCGACGCCAGCTTGCCTCGGGCGGCGAGCAGCGTCTGTTGAATGGTGAGGAAGTCGTCTTCAGCATGCGCCCAGGCGAGCCCGAACCCGACATCGGGGTCCGTCTTGCCGAACACGTGCGGCACGCCATAGGTGTCGCGCAGGATGGTGACGTCGTAGGCGTCGGGGGACGGACCGATCCCTCTCACCTCGCTCGCGGCGCTCTGGGGCCAGAACACCCAGATGGCGGCCAGGCCCAGAACCCCTACGATCCCCAGGACGATCTTCTTCCAGCGGTTCATGTCAAATGACGCTACCGCGTCGGTCGTCGCGATGCCCTGACCTGGTACCGTCGCCGAACTTTGGCAACCGACGGCACCCGCAGCGCGCTCCTTGCCGGAGTGCGGGACATCTCCCCCATCCTGC
>CBEVHI010000179.1:0-4580 GCA_965549635.1 uncultured bacterium
GGACCCCTAACCTGGCGGCGTGAAACCGATCATCGACCGCATCGAACGCCAGCCCGCCGTGCGCTTCTGGAAGCGGTTCAGCGCGGCCAGCCCTGGAGTGCTCGCCGCCGCGGTCGCCTACAACCTGTTCTTCGCGCTCGTTCCGACCGCTGCGGTCCTGCTGATCGTGGCGTCGTTGTTCGGTCAGGATGTGGCTGCCACCGAGGAGGCGTTGACCGGTCTGCTGCCTGCCAACATGGCCAGGTCGATAGCGCAGGTGCTCAACAGCGTCGCCGACATACTCCCCGATACGAAGGGTGCGCTCATCGCTGTCAGCCTCGTGATCGCAGGGTGGTCGGCATCCCGAGGGGTCATGACGCTGATTCGGGTCCTTCGTCAGATCGAGGAACTGGATGAGGACCGAGCATGGTGGAAAGTGCGGCTGATCGCCATTGGTCTGACGGTTGGTGGCGCGGTCGTGTTCTTGCTGACGATGGTGCTCATCCCGGTCGGAGGAGTGATCGCCGATCGCTTGGAGGACACGACCGGCATCGGCGGGATCCATACGGTCTGGACTGCTCTGCGCATACCGATCGCCGCGCTCGGCATCCTCGTGTTCCTGTGGCTGTTCTACCGGTACGGGCCGCCGCGTCGCTTGCCCGGTATCGGGTTGGCCTCTCCGCTCGCCGCGGGGGGCATTGTCGGTTTCTCGCTGGCGTTCCAGGCGTTCATCGACTGGCAAGGTGGTGCCCCCGGCGCCACGTTCGCGGTGTTCACACTGGCGGTGCTGCTGCTGTGGCTCTACGTCATCTCCTACGTGATCATCGTGTCGGCATCGATCTCCGCGGCGGTCGCCCGCCGCTTCACCCGACAGGCACCAGAGATCGAGGAGGGGCCCGATGAGCTCGACCCTGCGTGATCCCGCGGTCAAGACCGGACTGAGCCTGCTCGGCCGAACGCTGCTCCGCTACCGCAAAGCCTCTGCCCTCTCGATTGGCAGCGCCCTGCTGTGGATGTCGATGGTGGCCCTCGTCCCGTATCTGACCAAGGTCATCGTCGACCGGGCCATCGAAGGCGACCGGTCCGATCTGCTGGTGCCGCTGTTCTGGCTGCTCGTCGCCGTCGGGCTGCTCAAAGCGCTCGGGATCGGCGGGCGGCGGTTCTTCGCATTCAGTCTGTCGTACCGTGCCGAGACCGACCTGCGCAACCGCCTCTTCGAGCACCTGCAGCGGCTCGCCTTCAGTTTCCACGACAAGGTGCCCACCGGTGAACTGATGTCGCGGGCATCATCGGACCTGTCCCAGGTGCGGCTGATCTTCGCGATGATGCCGATCACGATCGCCAACGTCGCCCTCACAGGGATCGTCGTGACGGCGCTGATCGCCCTCGACCCCGTCCTCGGGGCGGTCGCCTCGCTCTCCGTGCCGGCACTGTTCCTGCTCGCCAACCGCTACGCCACGCGGATCCTGGGCGTGTCATGGGAGGTGCAGCAGAAACTCGCCGACCTGTCCAGGGTCGTCGAAGAGGTCGTTGCCGGCGTGCGGGTCGTCAAGTCCTACGGTCAGGAAGATCAGGTCGTCGAACGGCTTGGCGGCAGCGCCGACCGCATCTTCAGACGCACGATGGAGATGCTGCACCTCCGCTCGGTCTACGTACCGTTGTTCGAACTGATCCCTGCGGCGGCCACCGCAGCGGTCCTGGCCGTCGGTGGGACCCGCGTCGTCTCCGGGGCGATGACACTCGGCGACTTCGTGGCGTTCACCCAGTACATGGCCGTGCTCATGTTCCCGCTGCGTATCACCGGATGGTTCTTCGCCGAGCTACCCCGCTCCGCGGCGGCAGCCGCCAGGGTGACCGAACTGCTCAAGACCGCCCCGGACGTGCAGACACCGGCGAAACCGGCCCCGCTCCCGGAAGGCCAAGGCTCCTTGCGCTTCTCACACGTGTCGTTCGCCTATCCGGAAGGCTCCGCCGTGCTGCGCGACGTCAACCTGACCATCCCCGCCGGCACATCGGTGGCCCTGGTCGGATCAACCGGCTCGGGCAAGACCACGTTCGCCTATCTGGTGCCTCGCTTCTACGACCCCGACAGCGGATCGATCCTGCTCGACGGCACCGACATCTCCGAGCTTCGCATCGATGACCTGCGCAGCCAGGTTGCGTTGGTGTTCGAAGAGCCGTTCCTGTTCTCGGCGAGCATCGGCGACAACATCGCCTTCGGTGCGCCGGACGCCACCGGCGAGCAGGTGCGTCTCGCCGCCCGGCTCGCCCAGGCGCACGAGTTCATCTGCAAGCTGCCCGACAGGTACGACACGGTGGTGGGGGAGCGCGGGTACAGCCTGAGTGGGGGACAGCGCCAGCGGATCGCTCTGGCGAGAGCCATCCTGCGAGATCCTCGCGTGCTCATCCTCGACGATGCCACCTCATCGGTCGACGCTGTCACCGAGCGGGAGATTCGTGCGGCGCTCGAGGAGGTCATGGCAGGGCGCACGACGATCATCATTGCCCATCGCACCTCCACGTTGACGCTCGCCGATCGTGTGCTGCTGCTCGACGACGGCAGAATCGTCGCTTCCGGCACCCACACACAGCTCCTCGCCGAATCGCCCCGGTACCGGGAGGTTCTCGCCGAGACGGGAGTCATGCCCGGTGAGGAGGTGTCGCCATGATGTACGCCCGATACGGGGGCGAGCACGAGATCGACCGGCCGTTCCACCTGCTTCGCAGGGCTGCCCGCTACGGAAGGCCGCTGCTCGGCGCCGCACTTTGGGCGTTGCTGCTGACGGTTCTGGCGACCCTGGCGAGGCTCGCCGTGCCGCTCGTGCTCCGCACGGGGATCGACCAAGGGGTCACCGCCGGCGACGTCGGAGTGATCCTGCGTGCCACCGGCGTCTACCTGGGCATTCTGGTGCTGCAGTACTTCACGCAGCGCTTCTCGCTCTTCCAGGTGGCCGCCGTCGGTGAGCGCTACCTACGGGAGATGCGGGTGCGTGTTTTCCGCCACATGATGAGCCTCGACATCCCCTTCTTCTCCAGGTCGAAGGTGGGAGTGTTGGTGTCGAGGATGACCTCTGACGTCGAGGCGTTGACCGCGTTCGTCGATCAGGGGGCCATCTCGGTGATCACCAGCGCGTTGATGGTGATCGGGGTGACGATCGCCATGTTCTTGGTCGATGTCACTCTGGCCTGGACCGTCCTGGCTCTGCTGCCGGCTCTGCTGGTGGTGTCGGTGATCTTCCGCAAGTACGCCAACCGGGCCTATCAGGCGATCAGGGAGCAGATCGGACGTGTGCTGGGCACGCTGCAGGAGGGCATCTCCGGGGTGCGGGTCGTGCAGGCCTACACGCAGGAGCACCGCCAGGCCGTCGAGTTCGGCCGGGTCAACCAGAGATACTTCGAGGCCAACCTGCAGGCGGCGAAGGCGATTGCCTCCTACTTCCCTTCGGTCGACTTCATCGCCACGGTGGGCACCGGTCTGGTGTTGCTGGTCGGCGGAAACCGGGTCCTGACCGGCGAGCTGAGTTTCGGGTCCCTGGTCGCCTTCCTGCTCTATCTGGCCTACTTCTTCGATCCGATCGTGCAGCTCTCCAACGTCTACAACCTGCTGCAGGCTGCTCTCGCCGCGCTCAGCAAACTGTTCGGGATCCTCGACACCGAGCCCGACCTCGACGAGCCGGACGATCCGGTGCAACTGTCGGAGACGGCGTGTGGTGAGGTCGCTTTCGAGGGTGTGAGCTTCGGGTACGACCCGGAGCTGCCCGTGCTGCACGATGTGGACCTGCACCTGGCCTGCGGAGAGCGCCTTGCTGTCGTTGGGGAGACCGGAGCAGGCAAGTCGACGGTCGCCAAGCTCGCCATTCGCTTCTACGACCCGACCCGGGGGCGGGTCAGCCTCGACGGTGTCGATCTGCGCGACCTCGAATATGGAGACCTGCGTCGATCCATCGCGATGGTGCCGCAGGAGGGGTTCCTGTTCTCCGGGTCGCTGCGCGACAACCTGTCGTTCGGACGTCCCGGCATCGGTGACGACGAGTTGTGGAGTATCTGTGAGACGGTTGGGATTGCCGATTGGGTGCGATCCCTGCCCGAGCGTCTCGACACCGATGTGCGTGAGCGGGGGAGCAGGCTGTCGTCCGGCGAGCGCCAGCTGGTGGCTCTGGCCAGGGCGCTGGTGGCCGATCCGGCGGTGATCGTGCTCGACGAGGCCACCTCCAACCTCGATCCGGAGACCGAAGGGATCGTCGAGGCGGCGCTCGACCATCTCCTCGAGAACCGCACCGCGATCGTCATCGCCCACCGGCTTCGTACCGCCAGGCGAGCGGACAGGGTGATCGTGATGGACGGCGGCCGGATCGTCGAGGAGGGCAGCCCTTCCGAGTTGCTGGAGGCCGGCGGCCCCTACGCCCACCTCAACGCGGTTTGGGAGCAGGGGCTGGGTGCCAGTCACTGAGAGTGGTAGAAATGCCGCGATATGTGGTGTAACGTTGCTGGGGCTACGGGGACTTGTGTCATGAAGCTGGGAAGCTGGATCGAGGAGCAACGATGAGACTGAAACGACTTGGGGTCATCACGGTGGTGATGGCCATGGTGCTGTCCCTGGC
>CBEVHI010000180.1:0-4566 GCA_965549635.1 uncultured bacterium
AGGCCTGCGTTGATCATCGTGGCGAACTGACGGGAGAAGACAGCGACATCCCTCGCCTTGACCCTTCCGCTGAGCCCGGGGATCTTGATTTCCTTCTGCAGCGCCGACTGTTTCTTCTCCTCCAGGGAGAGCGTCGTGTAGCCGCGGTCGCGCAGCGCCTTGGTTGCTGCACCCGATGAACTCGCCTGCAACTCGCCCGAGTGCAGCTTCCCCTGCTGATCCTTGACCTGATATGCAAACGTGACTGCCACGGCTACCTCCTACGCGACCCTGCCGACGAGTCGTTTCAAGTCTTCGAGATTCATGCAGTGTTCCGTGGCCTGGGCGAACGAGATCTTGTTCTTGCGCACCAGTTCCGCCAGAGCCTGGTCCATCGTTTGCATTCCGTACTTGCCTCCGGCCTGCAGGGCCGTGGAGATCTGGTGTGTCTTCGCCTCACGTATCAAGTTACGAATCGCCGGCGTGGCAACCAGAACTTCCACCGCGGGGATACGCGCCGTGCGGTCCCGGGTCTCGAGAAGCTGCTGCGTCATCACTGCCTGCAACGAGGCGGCCAGCTGGACGCGGACTTGCTGCTGCTGATGCCCGGGGAAGACATCGATGATGCGGTCGATGGTCTGGGCCGCGTCCTGAGTGTGCAGGGTGGCGAGCACGAGGTGGCCGGTCTCTGCTGCCGTGAGGGCCGTCGAGATCGTCTCGAGGTCGCGCATCTCGCCGACCAGGATGACGTCGGGGTCTTGCCGGAGGGCATGGCGCAGCGCTTCTGAGAATCCAAGGGTGTCGTTGCCCACCTCACGCTGGTTGACGATCGACTTCTTGTGTCGGTGCAGGTACTCGATCGGGTCCTCGACGGTGAGAATGTGCGCGGCTCGACGCTCGTTGATGAGGTCGATGACCGACGCCAGGGTTGTCGACTTGCCCGATCCGGTCGGTCCGGTGACGAGCACCAGACCACGTTGATAATCGGCAAAGCTGTTGACGATGCTGGGGATCTGCAGCTCTTCGAGGCTCTTGACCTCCGTCGGGATCGCACGGAACACCGCGCCCACCGAGTCGCGCTGGAAGAAGACGTTCATCCGGAAGCGACCTTTGCCGGGGACCGGGTGCGAGCCGTCGAGTTCGAGTGTCTCTTCGAGCTTCTCGCGCTGACGTTCGGTGAGGATCCCGTAGATGAGCCTCCGTAGAGAAGCGGGAAACAGGGGTTCGTAGCCGGGTACCGCTCGCAGGCGCCCGTTGATGCGCACCTGTGGCGGAATCCCCGTCGTGAGGTGTAGATCGGAGGCGTCATGTTCGATCACATAGGTCAGCAACGTATTGATGACCGGATCTGGTCTCGCCTCAGGAACGCTCGGTTCGCTGCGCGCACCGTGGATCAGATCCAGGGCGCGCAGGATCGCTTCGCGCGTCCCAAGGCCCAGCGTGACGGGTCCCTCCACGGCCGCTTCGAGTTTCGAGCGCACATGCTCGGCGAAGGGGTCTGCGACCACCACCAGAAGCGCCGAATCTGTGGACTTGACGGGAATCGCCACGAGAGACCGTGCCGTTTCGGCATCCAGTCGCTCGGCCGCCGTCCGGTCGATGAAGAGTTCGTCGAGGTCGACGTACGGCATGTGAACACGGGAAGCCACCGCCCGCAGGACGTCTTGCTCTCGAACGTGTTTCCCTTCGACGAGCAGCTTGGCAAGGGGAACCCCGCTGGTGTCCTCCTCGATGAGAAGGGTCTCCAGTACGTCACGCGACAGCAGACGACCATCGACCAGTAGCTCTCCCAGTTTCCGCGATGCTGCGCTCAATGTTTCTCCTTCTCAGGGAAGTTTCGGCAGGGCCGGCAGGCTCCTTGAACGATTCACACGACGACGCGGAGAATCTCCTCGAGGGAGGTCACACCGGCGGCGACCTTGGCCATGCCGTCCTGTCGGAGGGTGCGCATCCCCGCAGCGATGGACGCCTTCGTGAGGATGTCCGTTGAGACTCGCTCGACAGCAAGCCGTTCGATCTCCTCGGTGACGGTCATCAGCTCGTGAATGGCCACACGTCCGCGATACCCGGTGCCGGAGCAAACCTTGCAGCCCACCGGCCTGTAGATGGCCTTCGGGGGCTCTTCGAATCCGGCCTGCTCGAGCGCAGCTTCGGAGGGGTCGTACTCCTCCTTGCACTTCTCGCACAAGCGTCTGGCAAGGCGTTGCGCCAGAACCGCGTCCAGCGCCGAACCGACCAGGAACGGCTCCACGCCCATCTCGATCAGTCTGCTGACACTGGAAGGAGCGTCGTTGGTGTGCAACGTCGAGAGAACGAGGTGTCCGGTCAGCGCCGACTCGATGGCGATGGAGGCGGTCTCTCCGTCTCGAATCTCGCCGACGAGCATCACGTCGGGGTCCTGGCGCAGGAACGAGCGAAGACCGGACGCGAACGTCAGGCCTGCTTTGCGGTTGACCTGCACCTGGTTCACGCCGCTGAGTCGATACTCGACCGGGTCTTCGACGGTGATGATGTTCGTCTCGGGCTTGTTGAGAACGTTGAGGGTCGCATACAGGGTTGTCGACTTGCCCGAGCCCGTCGGTCCCACCACGAGGATCGTCCCGTAGGGCTTCGAGTACGAGGCTGCATATCCTTCCAGCGTTTTGGGCGAGAAGCCGAGATCCTCCAGCTCCAGCATCGCCGTCGAGTTGTCGAGCAGGCGCATCACGACCTTCTCGCCGTAGATCGTGGGAAGTGTCGAGACTCGCAGGTCGAGCTGGCGTCCTCCCACACGAAGGCTGATACGACCGTCTTGTGGACGTCGACGCTCGGCGATGTCGATGTCCGCCATGATCTTGAGCCGGCTGACCACTGCATTGGTGATGGAACGAGGGGTTCGCATGATCTCATGCAGCACACCGTCGATTCGGAACCTGACCCTGAGGTCCCGCTCGGTGGGCTCGATGTGGATATCGGATGCTCGATCGGCAGAAGCCCTCGTGATCAGCATGTTGACCAGCTTGACCACCGGCGCCTCGTCTGCCACCGCCTCGAGAGCGCTCAGATCCTGAGCTTCCACTGAGTCATCAACGGCCAGGTCGGCCAGGTCGGACACCGAGGTGTCCAGCGAAGCCATCTTCTGGATCGCCTCTTCCACATCACCGCGGGTTGCCACCTTTGGTACGACTTCGCGGCCGGTGATCGCCCGGATGTCGTCGATGGCGAGAACATTGGCGGGGTCGGCCATGGCGACCACGAGGCGGTCGTCCTCGAACCCGATCGGAATCGCCGCGTATCTCGTGGCGAGAGACTCTGCGATCAGCGAAGCAGCGGCGGGATCGACGGTCTCCTCACGCAAGTCGACGAAGTCCAACCCAATCGAGCGAGCAAGCGCACGAACCAGGTCACGTTCATCGACGAGGTGCTCGTCGAGGAGAACCCTGGCCAGCGGGAGGCCCCTGTCGGTCGAGATCTCCAGACCGCGGTCCAGGGCTTCCTGGGTGACGATGCCCTCCTCGAGGAGAAGTGCACCCAGGTGCCCTGAGTCCCTGCGGACCATGCTACGACTGGTCATAGGCGTCTCCCCCCGTCACTCTGCCTCCCGGAGCAGCTCCTGGAGACCTTTGCGACGCTTGAGGCTCGGGGGTTCTTCGGGGGCGACAATGTCAGAGAGAGCCGATCGGAGCACCTCCTGGTCCTCATCGTCATCGACAGCGTCCTTGTCGGTCGACAGCACCTCAATGGTCGGGCGTTCCTCGTCGGAGCTCTCCTCGGGAGTATCGGCATCCGCCTCACCGTAGGTGTAGCGACCATCGGGTTTGCCGTCGGCCACGGCGAGCAGCCCGGCGCGGACCATACCGGCCATCAGTTCCGCTGTCCGGAACTCCGACATTCCGAGCTTTCGCGCGCACTCCTCGACGGATCCGCTCCCCGTGAAGCTCGCCAGCACCCTCCACTCCAGGTTCTCGAGGCTGATTGGCTGGTCATCGCCGGCACCAGGACGCAGGGAGAGGTGGAATCCCACCCCGGGGATGACCGTTTCGATCTCACGCCACCGATCCAGCCGCTGTTGGGCCTCGGTGACACACACATCGACATCGAGGAGAACCCCGGTGTCGAACCGGGCAGCGACATCGTCCGAGAAGGCGAACCGCCCGCTCGACTCCCGCAGGACCCGAAAGAGCACGTCGGAGACCTGGTCGAGCATGAATTCACTCAGCTGGTCGGGCGTGGCTCCTCCGCGAAGAATGTCCATGATGCTGCGTTCCCTGCGTTCAACATCCACCCACGCTTTGGGATCGACGAGGCCGGCCTCCACCAGCCGGCTGTGGAACTCCTCGTCGCGTCGAGTCGTGGCGTAGGTGAGCGCTCCCCCGACAAGGTAGATGCGCGCCTCCAGACCCTGCGCGTCGACTCGTAGCACTCCGGTCTTGGCCGTCTTGCCCGCGAGCTTCAGGACTTCGACCACCGGAAAGGACTCCAGCGCACCGCTCAACGACATTTCGAACCCTTCTCTCTGCCGTCAAGTTTCGGCTCGGTACAGCCTCTGCTTGAGTCGTTTGCTGCCAGAACGCATCGGTACGAAGTACGAGATACGAAGTACTCCCC
>CBEVHI010000181.1:0-4563 GCA_965549635.1 uncultured bacterium
GACCGGGATCTCATGGAGATCGAGACGGCTCGGCGCAACGGGCGCGAGCCGTACATCACTCCTTTGGATATCCCCGCGGCCACAAGCCCCGCTCTACCTGACAGCATGTTCGCGTCGTACCTGCTCGTCGGTCAGGAGGGGCCGCGTGCGGACTCGATGATCTACATCCTGCTTCCGTCAGACGGCTCTGCACCCATCATGACTTCGTTGCCTCGCGACCTCTACGTCAACAACCCTTGCACAGACGACTACGCCCGACTGAACACGGGCCTCGGTGGGTGCAAAGGTTTTGCCGGCGGAGCCGAACTGCTGTCGCTCATGGTGCAGGGGTTCACCGGAATCGAAGTCGACCACTTCGCTCGCATCGACTTCGGCGGATTCTCCAACGTCATCGATGCGCTCGGCGGAGTGGACATCTGTGTCGACAACCCGGTGCGGGACTGGAGAGCACAACTCGACCTACCGGCCGGTTGCTCGCACGTCGGAGGGGACCAAGCCCTGGCCTGGGTGCGAACCCGTCATACCGAGGAGCTCGTCGATGGGGAGTGGCGGCCCGTCCCCGGAGCCAGCGATCTGACCAGGGAACAGCACCAACAGGAGATGCTGTTCAAGGTTGCGGACCGCATCGCCTCGCTGGGTTCCCTCAGTGCCTTCTCCAACGTGGCAAGCTCGGTCGCCGGCGTAATCCACCTCGACTCACGCTTCGCCTTCGGCGACGCGGTCAGCCTCGCCTGGAGCTTCCGTGGAGTCAGCTCATCGTCGGTACGTCGCGTCCACGTATCCGTCGACGACTACATCACCAAGCAGGGTGCCTGGGTGCTGATCCCCACCTCGACGTTCAACGAGCTCCTCGCCAAGGTGTATCCGCCGGCGGCGAGATAGACGAGCGCCAGGCGCCGCCTGGCCTATACGAGCTCGACCGTCGTTTCCACCGGCACGTTCCCCCTGATCGCCTGGGACACGGAACACATCTCCTCATGGCTCTTGTGCACCGCCGCTCTGACCTCTTCCTCTGTGAGGCCATCGCCACCGACGCGATAGTGCACGCGAAAGCGCTGGAACCTCCAGGGTGGATCCGGCTCCTTCGTGTACCGGACGGTGATGGCGAGTGTGGTGATGCGGTCGGTGCCGAGCAGATTGACAACGTCGACCCCGGAGCATCCGGCGAGGGCCATGGGTAGGAGGTCTGAAGGACGTACGCCGAGTTGGGCGGCTCCGTCGATGTCGACCGGCATGCCTGAGCGGTCGACGGCATCGAATTGGTGCTCGCCTTCCCACCTGAGAGACACGGAGGCCATGTCGATTCCTTTCTCGATCCTGAGCAGATGATGGCAGATGAGTCCGAGCACGAGAGGGCGCAGCCGGAGCTGGCATATCTTGGGCGATTCCTCATTGTTGTTGAACCCAAACGGGACTAAGTTGGCGTTGCTCGACGACTTCTGTCGAGCGGCATCTAATGGAGGAGAAAGCATGAGACGCCGATTCTGGGTCGTTGCGTTGTTCGCCGTGCTGGGCCTTGTGGCTGCAGCATGCGGCGGCGGCGCTACAACCACGACGACGGCTGCCCCGGCAACGACGGCTGCACCGGCAACGACGGCTGCACCGGCAACGACGGCTGCACCGGCAACAACCGAAGCGCCGGCTGGGCCCAAGACGATCATCATCGGCACGACCGACACGATCGCCGAGTTCGACTCGGCGGACGCCTACTCGGTACGTGACTGGGAGATCATCCGCAATACCGGCGTAGGTCTGTTGACCTTCGCCCCCGGCACGACCGACCTGGTGCCCGGTATCGCCGAAAGCTACGACGTCAGCGACGATGGCAAGACCTACACATTCACCCTTCGTGACGACGTCAAGTTCGGTGACGGTCTTCAGTTGACCGCCCCGATGTACGTCGACCACATCAACCGGATGTTGACCCTCGACGGGTCGGGCGGTGTCGGTGGCGCGCTGGGTACGCCCTATATCGACACTGTTGAAGCACCCGATGACATGACCGTGGTGTTCAACCTGAAGGACGCCTTCGGCTATTTCCCGCAGATCGTTGCGGGGGCGCCCTACATCCCGATGAACCCGAACCAGTTCCCGCAGGACGCGCTGGTTGAGTTCCCTGACCCGCCGTTCTACGGCGTCGGTCCTTGGACCGTCACCGACTACACGATCGGCGAGCAGATGGTCCTCGAGCCCAACGAGTTCTACTTCGGCGACAAGCCGAAGGTGGACCGGGTGATCATCAAGGACTACTCGGACGCGCAGACCATGGCTCTGGCTTTGCAGAACCATGAGATCGACGTCGCATGGCGCACGATTGCGCAGCCCGACTTGCTCGATCAGCTGGGCAGCGTGGATGGTCTCACGGTCGCCACCGTGCCTGGTGGCTCGATCCGCTACCTGATCATCAACCACGCACTGGCTCCGACCGACGACGACAACGTCCGCAAGGCGCTGGCGTACGCCATCGACCGTGACGACATCGTCGACCGGGTCTCCGGTGGTACGTGGGAGCCGCTGTACTCGATGAACCCGCCTGGGTTCCTCGGGGCCACAGAGGCGTTCGACACCATGTATGGCTCACCGGATCTCGACGCCGCCAGAGCGGCCCTCGAGGCCTCCGGGTACAGCGAGTCCAACAAGCTGGAACTGCAGCTGAGCTTCCCACCGCAGCACTACGGCGGAACGGTCAGTGACACGATGCAGGTGCTCAAGGAGCAGTTCGAAGCGACCGGCATGATCAACGTGACGCTCAACTCCCAGGAGTGGAGCACGTACGTCGGGGCCGTCATCGGCGGAGCCGACTACACGGTGTCGTTGCTGGGTTGGTTCTTCGACTATCCGGATCCGAGCAACTACCTGGAGCCATTCGTGCTCAACGGTGGCCTCGGAACGATGGTGACCGATCCCGATTCGGGTGAGGCGACGGTCGAGGGCGCTGCCGCACTCGTTGATCTGCTGAAGCAGGCCGCGACGAGCACGGACCAGGCCAAGCGTGCCGAGATCTACGGCGATGCGCAGGATGCGTATGCCGATCTGGTGGTGACAATCCCGATGTGGTTCGAGGCCGAGCACGTCATCTACTGGGACAACGTGTCCGGTTCGGCGAGCGACGCCAATGTCGAGTCGCTGAACATCGGACCTTCGTTCGATCTGCACTACGACCTGTTGGACATCACGCCAATGGGCTGATCGATCGAGTGATCGAATCGAAGAGGGGCGGGCCCTAGGCCCGCCCCTCATCGTTGCTGGGCGTGCGCCGGAACGTGAGAAGGTGGGGAGAACGCCAGAGTCCGACTTGCTAACCTGACCTTCTTGTGCATCCGTTAGCCATCCTGTTTCTCATCATCGGCATCCCCGCCGCCATTGCGCTGCTCTACGTTTTCGTACGAGGGAGCGCCGGTCTCCGCCGCTACGTGATCACGAGACTGATCTTGACCATTCCGATGGTGTTCATCCTCGCCTCATTGGTGTTCCTGGTGCTGCGGGCGATCCCCGGCGATCCGGTGACATCCAGCCTCGGTCCGAAGGGAAGCCCGGAACTGAAGGAACGGCTGCGGACGGAGCTCGGCCTCGAAGATCCGATGATCGTCCAGTATGGGCGTTTCCTCGGCGAGGTCATCACCTTCGACTTCGGACGCTCTCTGGTCGGGGGGCGTCGGCGCATTGTGGATGAGATGGGGGAGCGGTTCCCCGCCACACTGGAACTGATCGTCCCTTCCGCGCTGATGGCGCTGCTCATCGGAGTCGTGCCAGGCACATTCGCCGCCTCGCGTCGAAGACGCACACCCGACTACTCGCTTCGTCTCTACAGCGTCATCGTCTACTCGATGCCGATCTTCTGGTTGGGGTTGCTGCTCCAGTTGCTGTTCGCCGTCCAATTGGGCTGGGTGCCGGTTGCGGGACGGATCGATGCCGTCGTGGGGACCACTGTCGAGCGAACTACCAATATTTTACTGATTGACACGGTGCTGACCGGCAACTGGCCGGCGTTCTGGAGCGTCGCTCACCACCTCATTCTCCCGGTGATCACCCTTGGCCTGATCCTCTCTGGTGTCTTCTTGCGGTTGACACGGATCAACGTCATCGAGACCCTGCAGCAGGACTACATCACCGCCGCGCGTGCCCGCGGAGTCAAGGAGCGGGTGGTCGTCTACCGCCACGCCCTCAAGAACGCCATGATTCCGGTGATTACGCTGATCGGTCTCCAGGTAGCCATCCTCCTGGCGGGAGCCGTGCTGACCGAGACGGTGTTTTCTTGGCCGGGGATGGGGCGCTATCTCGTTGAGAGAATCTCTGTGCGGGACTACACCGCCGTGCAGAGTGTGATCGCCATGTTCGCGATCTTCGTGGCCCTCATCAGCCTGGCCGTCGACATCGTCTACTCGCTGCTCGATCCGAGAGTGCGGTACTGATGGCCGATGTGCGAACCCCCGAAGAAGTTCCACAGTGGGAGCAGGATCTGGCCAAGGTCGGATGGGTTCGCCGGGCCATCCAGGCGCGGCGCTGGTACAAGGCCGACTGGTGGTTCGTTGCCATCAGCATGGGGCTGGTCGTGTTCTTCCT
>CBEVHI010000182.1:0-4546 GCA_965549635.1 uncultured bacterium
CGGGTTGAGTTCCCGCATGGTGACCACGGCCGTATCGGCGATCTCCGTGTCGTAGACCCAATGGTCACGCTCCAGGACCGACCGATCGAATGGCTGTCCGGTCCGCTTCTCTACCTGTTCCCAGTGGTGGGCGAGATAACCGCGCATCCGATCATCGAGGGGTTGGGCGGCATCGCCCGGCCGAAGGCCTCCGGCGACCAGCCGGATCGGGATCGTGAACGTGCGCTGAAGCTCATCCAGGACGGGGGCGAACCCCCAGCACCAGGAACACATCGGATCGCCGACATAGATGAACTCGAGATCGGTCATGTCCTTGGGAACCCCACCGGGAGCGAAGAGCTTCCGACCGAGACCGCGAAAAGCTCCCTGCCACAGACCGTTCGGGGAGTGGCAGAGTGTCGGTGAGAGGGGATTCCTTCTCCGCCGGCGGGTTGATGGGCGTTGCCGGTCTGCGAGCGCCCGTCCTCGAGGCCGAGGGAGGTGAGCAGCAATGCTCTACGTATGGACCGGCACGTGGCGCCAGGACATACCCGCCGAAGCGGTCAACGGGGCTCTGGCGAGACGGGCGACCTGGTCGTACCCGGACGGAGCCGAGATCATCGGCGAGTGGTGGCGCCCCGGCGCGACCGATCCGGCGATCGTCGTCGTGTTCAAGGCGGACAGCTATGCGCCAATCATGGAGATGTCGCTCGTGTGGGGCGACGTTTTGAACATCCAGTGCACCCCCGCGGTGACCGCGGCGGATGGGTTGGTCATGGGAGCGCAGATACTCCAGAAGATGCAGGGCTGAGAGCCGCGAGGGCTGTCAGGCGCACGGGCAGCCCCGAATAATGGGGGACGAGGCCGCGGGGAGACTCGTTAGCATCGTGTCTCCTCATGGAACCCACCCCCACCATCCGCGCCGTCCTCGCCGACGGTTCACGCATGATCGGACGCTACGTGCGAGCACATCCGATCTCGTTTGCGGTCGGCGTCTTCGGCGCGGCCAACTTCGCCGCGGCGATCGTCGCGTCGGCCGTCATCGTGGGGAGAGTCACCGATAGCCTGATCGTCCCGGTCCTGGACAAAGGAGAAGCGATCGAGGGTCGGTTGGCCCCGGCGGTGGTTGCCCTGGCCCTCATCTCGCTCTGGAAGGCGACTGGCATTCTCGTACGTCGGACCGGCGCCGTATGGATGCAGGCCCGCACCCAGGCCGACTTCCGGACCCGTCTTATCGAACATCTTCTCGAGCTGGAGCTGGCCTGGTTCCGCAAGCAGTCGACAGGGAACCTCCTCGCAGTGAGCGACTCCGATGCTGCCCAGGCCACCTACGTGCTCGGCCCTTTCCCCTACGCCACCGGAGCGATGCTGCTCCTGATCGGTTCCGCGGCAATCGTGTTCTGGATCGATCCGATGCTGGGCGTCCTGGCCGTGCTGGGCCTCCTCGCCAAGGTGGTCATCGACATCTACGGGTCGTGGTCCGTGTTCGGTCAGTTCGAGGAAGTGCAACGACAGCGTGGAGTCACCAGTGCCGTAGCCCACGAATCCGTCGACGGTGCGCTCACCGTAAAGGCGCTTGGCCGTGAGGATCTCGAAGTGGGTCGGTTCCGCCGTGAGTCGGAGCGCCTCCGAGACGAGTTCATCGACGTCGCCCGCAAGTTCACCTTCTACGACGCCGTCGTCGACGCCATCCCTGCCGTGCTCACTGTCGTCGTGCTGGCGTTGGGTGCATTCCGGGTGCAAGCCGGTGCGGTCAGCGCGGGAGATCTCGTGACCGTTGTCTACCTGCTGTCGCTCATCGCATTTCCCCTGCGGTTGATCGGCTTCGTCCTGTGGGAATCGGCAGCGAGCCTGGCGTCGCTGCGACGCGTGGACGGCGTGCTCGACATCCGAGAGGCAACCGAATACGGCACTCTGGATGCTCGACGAGGTACGGCTGCGGACGTCGAGTCCCGCGCCGTCGACTTCCGGTACGAGCCGGAGACGCCGGTGCTGTCGGACGTCCATCTCGACATACCGGCCGGCAAGACGGTCGCCGTTGTCGGTGCGACCGCTTCCGGCAAGTCGACGCTCGTGGCTCTCCTCGCCCGACTCTGGGATCCGGCCAGGGGAAAGATCACGATCGATGGACGGGATGTGCGGGCATTTGCCCGGTCTGAGCTTCCCAAGGAGGTCGCCTTTGTCGGCCAGGACGTGTTCCTGTTCGACGACACCGTTGCCGGCAACATCGCGTTCGGCGTCGACGTGACCGACGGCGAGATCGTCGAGGCGGCCCGACTCGCCAACGCCGACGAGTTCATCCGCAACCTCCCGGACGGATACGGCACTCGCCTGGGAGAGCGGGGCACGTCCCTGTCGGGAGGACAGCGTCAACGAGTCGCACTCGCCAGAGCCCTCGTTCGCAAGCCCCGTTTGCTGATCCTCGACGACGCGACGTCTGCTGTCGACCCATCGGTCGAAACCGAGATCCTGAGCGGACTCAAGGATGCGGCGCTCCCCTCAACCGTCGTCGTGGTCGCGTACCGGCAGTCTTCGATCACGCTCGCCGACGAGATCGTGTTCGTAGAGGACGGCCGCATCGTCGCTCAGGGCAGCCACGACATGCTGCTCGAGACGGTGCCCGGATACGCCCGGCTTCTCCGGGCGTACGAAGAGGATGCTCTCCAGCACAGCGAGGCCCCTCGATGAGCACCGAGATCCCGACGCGAACCGCCATCTGGCGGATCCTGCAGTCCGTACCTTCGCTGCGGCGAGGTCTGCGCCTCACCGTCGTGCTCGCCATCATCGGCACCGCGATCCAGATCGCCATTCCGGTCGTCGTTCAGCAGATCATCGACAAGGACATCCTGGGAGAGGTCGACACATCGCGAGCGCTGCGAACGGCCGCCGTTGCCCTTGGGGCGATGCTCATCGCGGCCTTCGCCCGGCGCGCTGCGACATTCCGGCTGGCGAGGATCTCCGCCCGCGGACTGTCCGACCTGCGCGTCGCCGTGTTCGCCCACCTCCACAGACTGTCCGTGTTGCACGTCGAAGCAGAACGGCGCGGCGCCCTCGTCGCCCGGGTGACATCGGACATCTACCGGGTGCAGGACTTCATGGAGTGGGGAGGCATGGGCCTGCTTGTCGGCAGCGCCCAGGTGGTGCTCGCGGTGATAGCGATGCTCGTCTACCAATGGCGGCTGGCCGTCCTCGTCGTCACCGGAGTCACGATCTACGGCGTGATGCTGTTCCTCTTCCAGCGAGTGCTGGGCAGAGCCCACGACCAGGTGCGGTTGCGGGTCTCCGACTCGATGTCGGCACTCGGAGAATCGATCTCCGGCCTGCCGGTCGTCCGCGCCTACGGTGCCGAGGTCAAGACGCTGCACCGGGTGCGCACTGCGGTCGACGCTCAATTCACCGCCGAGTTCCGCACGTCGACGCTCGGCTCGGCGCTGTTCTCCTCGGCCGAGCTCTTCGCCGGGCTGCTCACTGCCGGGGTCGTGGCCGCCGGAGTCCTGTTGGGTGTCGATGCCGGTCTCTCGGCCGGCGAGCTGCTGGCGTTTCTGTTCCTGGTCAATCTGCTCGTCATGCCGGTCCAGGTGATGGTCGAGACCCTCGACTCCGCTCAGGCGGCCGCCGCGGGCCTCAGAAGGGTGCTGGAGGTTCTCGACACACCGGTCGACATCGCCGATCCGCCCGACGGCGTGGCGCTGCCCGACGGCCCGCTCGATGTCCACGTCGAAAGAATGCGGTTCCGGTATCCGACCGGCGGCGACGTGCTGAGCGACATCTCCGTTGACATCCCCGCAGGTCGCCGCGTCGCGGTTGTGGGCGAGACCGGTTCGGGCAAGACGACCTTCGCCAAGCTGGTGGTACGACTCCTTGATCCAGCCGAGGGGACCGCACAGATCGGTGGGACTCCTGTCGATCGGGTGTCGTTCGCGTCACTGCGATCGCGGGTCGCCTACGTCCCCCAGGAGGGATTCCTGTTCGACACCTCTGTGAGGGACAACATCCAGTACGGGCGGCCGGGCGTCGACGACGGCGTGATCGATGCCGCGATCGCCGAGCTTGGTCTGACCGAGTGGGTGAACGGACTCTCCGATGGTCTCGACACGCCGGTCGGGGAACGCGGTTCGCAGCTGTCGGCTGGGGAGCGTCAGCTCGTGGCCCTGATCAGGGCTTGGCTGGTGCAACCTGACCTTCTGGTGCTCGACGAGGCAACCTCGGCGGTCGATCCCGCCCTCGAGGTGCAGCTGCGGCGGGCGATCGATCGGCTCATCGCCGGGCGAACGTCGATCACCGTGGCCCATCGACTGTCGACGGCGGAGGCATCCGATGAGGTGCTGGTGTTCGATGCCGGCAGGCTGGTGGAGCGGGGAACCCACGATGAGCTGCTTGCCGCCGGTGGGGTCTATGCGGGATTGCACGAAGACTGGACGACCGGCACCAGGGTCTAGTGGCGTGTCGCGCAATCAGTGTCAGGGGGTCTCCGAGAGCCGGAGAGACCCGGCAATTGGGCGACGGACCACGAGGTCAACGGCGCTTCCAGTAGCCGCGCACGGCGGCGTGGCTGCGAGGGATGGAA
>CBEVHI010000183.1:0-4535 GCA_965549635.1 uncultured bacterium
TTCTTCGAGGCGCTTCCAGTTGATGAACTCCTCGATGTCGGGGTGGTCCATGTCGAGGATGACCATCTTGGCTGCCCTGCGAGTGGTCCCGCCCGACTTGATCGCCCCCGCCGCCCGATCGCCGATCTTGAGGAACGACATGACCCCGGACGACTTCCCGCCTCCCGACAACGGCTCTCCTTCCGCCCGAATCGACGAGAAGTTGGTCCCGGTACCGGACCCGAACTTGAACAGGCGAGCCTCCCGCGTCCAGAGATCCATGATGCCGCCCTCGTTGACCAGGTCATCCTTGACGCTCTGGATGAAGCAGGCGTGAGGAGAGGGGCGACTGTACGAGTCGGGGGAAGGAGTCAGCTGCTCGGTGTCCGGATCCACGTACCAGAAGCCCTGCTCGGGCCCCGTCAGCCCGTACGCCCAGTTGAGCCCCGTGTTGAACCATTGTGGGCTGTTCGGGGCTGCCATCTGGTTGGCGAGCATGTGTTTCAGCTCGTCCTCGAATGCCTGGGCGTCCTCTTCGGAGGCGAAGTAGCCGTGCTGTTCCCCCCACCAGCGCCATGTGCCGGTGAGGCGGTTGAAGACTTGCCTGGCCGAGTGCTCTGCACCGAGCACCGGATTGCCATCGTCGTCGATGATCGGGTTCCCGTCGGCATCGATCTGGGGAACGCCGGCCTTGCGGAAGTACTTGGACACCATGATGTCGGAGGCGACCTGCGACCACGCTGCCGGGACTTCGGCGTCCTTCATCTCGAACACGATCGACCCGTCGGGGTTGGTGATACGAGAATCCCGATGGGTCCACTCGATCGAGTCGTATGGATCCCGTCCTGCCGAAGTGAAGCGGCGAGTGATGCGTAGGCCGTTGGTCATCTGTTCCCTCCGAGGCATGTCCCTGCACGCAAACCACTATATGTTGTGGTCAGAGGGGGAGTGACCTACGACATATGGTGTTGAGCTCCAACACTCTAATCGCAAGCATGTAATTACGTCAATGGTATCCGGGGCCCATTTTCCGCGTCATTTCGCGATAGTCACTCCGGTCTGTGGGACTCTACGCGCCCCCACCCGGTTCGCGAAAACTGGAGTCGAGGCGGGATTTCGCGGCCAGATAGGCTGTCGGGATGAGGCTCTACGACGACTTGACCCGATGGTGGCCGCTGCTGTCGGCACCGGCCGACTATGAGGACGAGGCTGCCGCATACGCCGACCTGCTCGATGGTCACGCAAGACGATCGGTCGATTCGGTCCTCGAACTGGGCTCGGGTGGCGGCAACAACGCCTCGCATCTCAAAGCGCGCTACCGATTGACCTTGACCGATCTGTCCGCAGGGATGCTCGCCGTCAGCAGGCGGCTCAACCCGGAATGCGAACACCTTCAGGGCGACATGCGTTCGCTGCGACTCGATCGACGGTTCGATGCCGTGTTCGTGCACGATGCGGTCATGTACATGACCGATCCTGTCGACCTCCGTGCCGTGATCGAGACCGCGTATCTGCATGTCGATGATGGAGGAGTCGCTCTCTTCGTCCCCGACTGCATCCGGTCTACGTTCGTTCCGGCGACATCCACAGGCGGTCACGATGGTCGAGATCGAGCTCTTCGCTACCTCTCCTGGAGCTTTGACCCGGATCCGAACGATCACCGGTTCTTCACAGACTTCGCCTACCTGCTCCGAGAAGGAAGCGAAGTGCGGGTTGTGCATGACCGGCATGAGATGGGTCTGTTCTCCCGCAGTGAGTGGCTCGGCATGCTGACGGAAGCCGGCTTCGAAGCGATCGCCACCACGGCAGACCTGTCTGAGTCGGAGCCGGTCGTGGTCTTCATCGGTCGCCGGTAGTCGGTTGGCATAGCGTTGAGGTTGCGCTCTACTACGGGTCCACATCCGCACGGGTGAAGGAGGACGACACCATGGAGACGAAGATCATGCTGCCTGAGGCTGAGATTCCGACGCACTGGTACAACGTCGTCGCCGACATGCCCAACCCACCGGCGCCGCCACTCGGTCCGGACGGCAACCCGATCGGCCCCGAGGCACTTGCTGCCATCTTCCCGGAAGCGCTCATCGGCCAGGAAGTCTCCGGTGAGCGGTGGATACCGATCCCGGAAGAGGTTCGAGACATCTACCGGCTTTGGAGGCCCTCCCCGCTGATTCGTGCGCATCGCCTCGAGGAAGCGCTCGGTACTCCGGCGCGCATCTACTACAAGTACGAAGGTGTCAGCCCCGCGGGTTCCCACAAGCCCAACACGGCCGTCGCTCAGGCGTACTACAACAAGCAGGCGGGCATCGGCAGGCTTTCTACAGAGACGGGTGCCGGTCAATGGGGATCCGCGCTGGCGCTGGCCGGCCGGCTGTTCGACATCGAAGTCATCGTCTACATGGTCAAGGTCAGCTACGAGCAGAAGCCGTTCCGCCGCTCGATGATGCAGACCTGGGGAGCAGACGTCTACGCCAGCCCCACGGAACGCACCGAAGCCGGCAGGGGTGTGCTTTCCAAGGACCCGGAGTCACCCGGTTCGCTCGGTATCGCCATCTCCGAAGCAGTCGAGGAGGCGGCGACCCGCGACGACACCAACTACTCGCTCGGCTCGGTGCTCAATCACGTGTTGCTGCACCAGACGGTCATCGGGCTCGAAGCGAAGAAGCAGTTCGATCTCGCCGGTGACTATCCCGATGTCATTTTCGGGCCGTGCGGAGGTGGGTCCAGCTTCGGCGGCGCGGCGTTCCCGTTCTTCGCGGACAAGGCGGCAGGCAAGGACGTTCGTCTGGTGGCAGTAGAGCCGGCGTCATGTCCGACCCTCACCCGGGGGACCTACGCCTACGACTTCGGGGACGTCGCCGGGCTCACCCCGATGATGAAGATGTTCACCCTCGGTCACGACTTCGTGCCCCCGACGATCCACGCCGGAGGTCTCCGCTACCACGGCGACTCGCCGCTGATCTCGCAACTCCATCAGGAAGGGCTGGTCGAGGCGATCGCGCTTCCCCAGTTGGCAACGTTCGAAGCAGGAGTCACCTTCGCCAGAACCGAAGGGATCATTCCTGCTCCCGAGTCGAACCACGCGGTGCGAGCTGCCATCGACGAGGCGCTGTCCTGCAAGGAGTCGGGTCGTCCAGAGACGATCTTTTTCAACCTGACGGGACACGGGCACTTCGACATGGCCGCCTACGATCGATACTTCGCCGGCGACCTGGTCGACTACGAGTACCCCTCCGAGGCGATCGAGGAGTCGCTGGCCCACCTGCCAGCCGTCGGCTGAGGCCGGGACGGTGACCCGGATCTGAGACGGTTTCAGATCCCCAGCGTGAGATCGGGTATGGCCGCGTCTTCCGCCGGGTAGTCGAATCGATGCGGCGGAAGCTCGTCCGGCAGGTTGGACAGCTCCCACGCGATGGTTCGTTGCATGGCCTCGGGAGCAGTCACCCGCTCGGTGTAGCCGAGGTCGGCACGGATGCGGTTGGTGTCGACGACGAGAGACTGGGAGAGGTTGAGGTCCTCGCGCAGGTGTTCGGGAAGTGAGGCGGTCGGTAGGCCGATAACCTCACCGTTCCAACCGACTTGGTCGGCAATGGCCAAGATCCACTCTGGTTCCGTTCGGCTCGTCGCCTCTGCGACGTTGTAGACGCGACCGAGTGCCCGCTCGTCGGTACAGGCCAGGGCGATGGCGTCGGCGACATTCTCCACGTAGCCGCGCGACCAGCTCCAACCACGGGCCGCCTCATCGATGAGGATTGCCGGTCTTTCATCGATCATCCGCTTCAAGTAGGGGTAGGGACGGTGTTGGTAGTCACCCGGTCCGAAGACGGCGGGGAGCCGCAGGATCGTCCCAGGGAGACCCGGGTCCCCCAGGTAGGTTCGCTCGACGGGGATCTTGTCATAGTTGAACAGCGGAGAGTCTTCAGGAGCAATGTCCCGGTAGGGATACCGCTGGGTACGCAGTGGGGACTCCTCGTCGATGGGCACCGGGATCGGCGGCATGTCCTCTCTTCCTCTGAGGATGTCGTACGCGAGGTAGACGTCCTGACTGGAGATCCCGACAATGTGGCCTGCGACTCCGGAGAACGTCATCATCGTGTCGACCGCGTGGGCTCTGGTGAGCGGCCGCATGTCGAGGACGACCTCGGGAGCAAGGCGCTCGAACTCTTCTCGATACTGCAAGATGTGGTCCCGGTCGCCGTGGAGATGACGGACCGGGGGAAGCTCGCTCGGCTCGGTCTCGCCCCGGTGGAACACGGTCACGTCCCATCCGAGGTCGACGAGGCGGCCCACGGTGTGGAACCCGATGAACCGGGTGCCGCCGATCACGAGTACGGAAGCCATCACCCTCGACCCTACGCGAACGCAAGACGGCAGGGTGCGCTCCGAGAAGATGACCCCATCGACCTCCAAGAGCCCGGCTCCGCCGGGACGCCTGCGCGCAGGCTCTTCTCCCCCGTCCCCCTCGCTTCGCTCGGGTACTTCCCCCTCTGGGGGAAGAGAAGCCATGGCTCGGCCACTTGTAGGGGAAGCAAGACTGGTTGCTGGTTGCCAGCGAGCTT
>CBEVHI010000184.1:0-4499 GCA_965549635.1 uncultured bacterium
TTCCTGGCGAATCGCCTACGGTGGGAGTTCTCAAGGCGGAGGTTCTCGGTGGAAGTGGCATCCGGTGTGTATCGACTGGGTACCGAGCTCGTCAACTTCTACATCATCGAAGAGGGGCCCCCCGTTCCGGCGTGAGCCGCCCGCACCATGGCCAACCAACTCACGCAAGAAGGGTTCTTTCAGGATCCCTTGACCAGCGTTCCGCCCTTCCACACGTTGACGATGTTGACCGGATCGGCGAGCACCGAGATGTCGTCGAGCGGGTTCGAGGCGACGGCGATGAGATCGGCGTCGAAACCTGCCGAGAGTTGACCCGACTCGGGAGCCTGCGGTCCCAGGGTCTCAGGCCCATTGGCGGTGGCGGTCTCGATGATCTCGAGCGGAGAGAGACCGGCCTGCTGCAGATAGACGACCTCTTCCCCGTTCGCTCCCCAGGGAACGGCCGAGTCCCTGCCGCTGGTGGCGATGTCCGTGCCGAGAGCGATCTTGACGCCTGCTTCGTGGGCGAGAGAGATTGCTTCCATGTGGCGATCGCCGATCGCGACGAGCTTGCGGTAGGCGTACTCCGGCAGGCCCGACTCGAGGCCGCCGGCCAGGAGCCGTGCGACGATGAAGCGGGTCGGCACGAGAATCGCTCCCTGTTCTCTCATCTGCGCAGCGGTCTCTTCGTCGAGATAGGTGCCGTGCTCGATCGTGGCGACACCTGCGTCGAGTGCGGCCTTGATGCCCGGTTTGCCGTGGCAGTGGGCCATCACAACCCGATCCGCACGAGTTGCCTCCTCGACAATGGCGCGGAGCTCTTCGAGACTGAACTGCTGATGGATCGGGTGGTCGACCTCACTCATCACACCGCCCGATGCGCAGACCTTGATCACCCTGGCGTTGCGACGCAGCTGGGCGCGGGTGGCTTTCAGGCACTCGGGGACGCCGTCGCAGAGGCTGAACCATCCACCCGATGCGTCGTAGTCGTGCACCCAGTCAAGGGGGTAGGAGTGCAGGTCGCCGTGGCCGCCTGTGGTACTCAGGATCGAACCGGCTGCGTAGATGGTGGGGCCGACCACCGTACCCTCGTCGACGGCCCTGGCGAGGTCGACGCCGTACCCTCCAGCCTCGCGTACCGAGGTGAAGCCGGCGAGGAGAGCGGCTTCCGCGTCCTTGGCCGAACGGGCGCCTGCCAGGGCGTGGGGTACCCGGGGGCTCTCGTCGACGTTCGGAGTTGTGAGGCCTGAGAAGTGCGTGTGGCAATCCCACATGCCAGGCATGACGACAGGAACGCTCGTAGCCGTTGCAGATGGTGTTGCGGGAGCGCCGTCGGTTGGTCCTGCGTAGGTGATCTTCGCACCTTCGCTAATGACACATCCGTTGGCGATGGGCTTCCCGCGCCCGGGAATCAGGATGTCGGCTTCGATTCGTTCCATGGGACTCCTTGAGACTGTTCGCAACCTACCTGAGGTGGTGTCTGCCGGCGAATGACAACTCTTGCGCGGAAGCCGGCTCCTATGCTCGCCCGATGCAGACCACGCCGTACAAGACCCGAATCACCGCCACGGTGGGTGTCGTCTGCATTTCGTTCTCGGCGATTCTGGTGCGAGCGGCACAGGTCTCTCCATCAACGGCGGCCTTCTTTCGTGCCACCTACGCGATTCCGATCCTCGCGGTCCTGTGGTGGTGGGGACGGGGGAGAGATCATCGGGCGGCGCGATCCCGATGGATCGCCCTCGGTGCGGGCCTTCTGCTCTCCGTCGACCTCACGGTGTGGCACCACTCGATCGGGATGATCGGCGCGGGAATGGCGACCGTTCTGGCGAATGCTCAAGTGATCTTCGTCGCTCTGGCGGCATGGCTCGTGTGGCGTGAGCGGCCGTCCGCCACGACCTTCTGGGTCGTGCCGGTGGTCATCATGGGCCTCATTCTGGTGTCGGGCCTGGGCAGAGATGATGCCTACGGATCCAACCCGACACTCGGCGTCATCCTTGGTGCTTCCACGGGACTGACCTACGCAGCATTCCTTCTCGTGTTCCGGACGGCGACGAAACGCCATGTGGCACCGCCGGCCGGTCCACTGTTGGATGCAACGGTCGGGACTGCGATCGGATCGCTCGTCCTGGGGCTTGTGTTCGGGGGTCTCTCGTTCACTCCGACCTGGCCGGCACACGGCTGGCTCGTCTTGCTTGCCATCGTGTCCCAGGTGGTCGGGTGGCTGCTGATTGCAGTGGCGCTCCCGAAGCTGCCCGCCCTGGAGACCTCGATTCTGCTGCTGGTCCAGCCGGTAGCAGCCCTGCTGTGGGGGAGACTCTTCTTCGCGGAGACGATGTCGTGGATTCAGGCTGCAGGCGTGGTGATCGTGATCGGCGGGGTTCTCGTGGTTTCCGCAAGAGGGGCAACCGTTCGCCGGGCTCCCCGGGAGATGGATAGTCTGAAGACATGAAGCTCGAGGTGATCACCCACGAACCCGTCGTCGAACGCAAGCCCACTCCTCTGCTGTTCGTCCACGGAGCCTGGCATGGCGCATGGTGCTGGAACCAGCACTTCCTGCCCTATTTCGCCGAGCACGGCTACGAAGCCCACGCGCTGAGTCTCCGAGGGCATGGGGAGAGCGAGAATGACAAGCGTCTGAGTGTTACGAGGATCCGCGACTACGTCGCCGACGTCGCCGCCGTCGCCGCCGATTTGGACACGCCACCCGTGTTGGTTGGGCACTCCATGGGCGGCCTGGTCGTGCAGATGTACCTCGAGGAGCACGCTGCAGCCGGGGGAGTGCTGCTCGCCTCCGACCCTGTCCGTGGCGTGCTGGCGACCACCCTTCGCATCGCAAGGCGGCATCCGCTGGCATTCTTGAAGGCGAACCTGACCTGGAACCTGTATCCGATCGTTGCCACCCCTGCATTGGCCAGAGAGGCCTTTTTCAGCGCGGGCATGCCGGATGACCTGGTCGCTGGGTATCACGCACGACTGCAGGCCGAGTCGTACCTCGGGTACCTGGACATGCTGTTTCGCCTTCCCAAGCCGGAGAGGGTGAAGGTGCCGATGCTGGTCATGGGAGCGGAGGAGGACGCGATCTTCACCCCAGCCGAGGTTGAAGCGACGGCGGCCGCCTACGGAACCGAGCCGGTCATGTTCTCCGGAATGGGCCATGACATGATGCTCGAGGCCGGGTGGCGCGATGTTGCCGACGCGATCCTGGCGTGGTTGGAGGAACGTTTCGGTTCAGCCTTGTGAGATCAACCCTGTGCGTATGCGGCTGCGAATCTGCTCCCTTGCCGCGGCGAGGCGCTCCGCCAGCATGTGGGTGAAGCGCAGGAGGAGGGCGAGGCCCACGGCAGGGTTGTCTTCGAATGCTTCCCAAAGCTCATCCACCGGCATGACGACGAACTCGCTGTCCTCCATGCAGACGGCGCTGAACGGATGCACCGCGTCGTCTTCGGTTCCCAGTGCCGAGGCGCCGATGACCTCTCCTGGTCGGCTGACCACGTTCATGAGGATGTCCTCACCGCCATGAACGGGATGTTGCCGGTTGGCAACCATGCCGGTGACCAGCACGAGCAGCGTCTCGGAAGGAGAACCCTCTTCGAAGACCCGTTCACCGGTCTTGGCCATGAGCAGCTCGGTGTGCGGGGAAAGGACGGCGATCGCTTCGTCATCGAGGGAGCGGAAGAACGGCAGAGTCTTGAGTTCGGTGGGTTCGATCATGGTTCCTCCTAGAACAGTCCCCGGACCTGTCCGGTCTCGGTGTCGATGTCGACGTTCTCGAAAGCCGGCCGGCTCGGAAGGCCCGGCATGGTCCGCATCGTGCCGCACAGCGGATACAGGAACCCGGCACCGACACTCGCTCTGATGTCTCGCACAGGAAGACGGAAGTGCTTGGGTACTCCCTTGGCTTTGGGGTCGTGGCTGAGACTCAGATGCGTCTTGGCCATGCAGATGGGCAGGTTGTCATAGCCGAGGTTCGTGTAGAGCTTGACCTTCTTCTCGGCAGCATCCATGAAGTCGACCCCGTCGGCCCCGTAGACCCTGGTGGCGATCAACTCGATCTTGTCCCGGATCGGCATATCGAGTGGATAGAGGAACTTGAACTCCTTGGGCCGCTCTGCCGCCTCGACGACGGCCGCAGCGAGCGCCAGCGCGCCCTCGCCACCGCGAGCCCAGTGGTCGGTCATGACCGCGTCCTCTGCCCCCGCCTCGATGGCAATCTTGCGCAGCAACCCCACCTCGCGGTCGGTGTCGGTGTGGAAGTGGTTGACGGCCACCACCACGGGGACACCAAAGCTCCTGGCGATGCCGATGTGAGCAACCAAGTTGGCTGCACCGGCCTCGAGGGCAGGAAGGTTCTCGGTCGTCAGTTCCGGCGGCAGTGGTTTGCCGGCGATCACCCTTCCCAGTCCACCGTGCATCTTCAGCGCCCGGATCGTTGCCACGATCACCACCACGTCGGGCGTCAGGCCACTGGCGCGCGCCTTGATGTCCATGAACTTCTCCATGCCGATGTCGGACCCGAACCC
>CBEVHI010000185.1:0-4493 GCA_965549635.1 uncultured bacterium
CCACTCGCGAGCGAACCGGATGACCGTGTCGCGGTGGATGCCGGTCTGGGACTCCTGCCATGCCGGCGTGAACGGTGCGTCCTCGTCGTCATAACCGGACGCAGATGCGCCGCCCAGGCCGCGATCGACACCGAACTGGGCCATCAGCAGGTCAAAGACGGTCGTGACGGCGACCCGACCCTCGTCGGTCTCGAGGTAGCGAACCGGGACCCCCCGCCGACGAGTCGTCCCTTCTGCGAAGTCGTCAAACTCAACCTGTTCGATGGCGTCGTGGCGCTCTACGAAACTCAGTTCCGGATCGAGCGCCTCACCGGTTGTCGCATCCTCCGGCTTGAGATTCCACTTTCCCTTCTCCTTCTCGGCCCAGCGGAACCCGATGGTGCCCTTGGGCATACGCGGGCGATCAGAGCCGCGGTCCCACCAGAGCATCTTCCAGTCGCCATTCTCCGTGCCGGCGTACTCGGAGACCCGTCCTGCACGCAGGTACTGGCCTGCTGTTCCATCGGAGACCTCGACCAGAAAGGGCATGTCGGTGGTTCGCTGGACGTAGTCGGTGAAATAGGGAACCTGTTTGTCGACATAGCCTTCCTTGAGAATGACGTGATCGACTGCAAGCCAGAACGCAGTGTCCTGTCCAGGATGAGCAGGGATCCACCAGTCGGCGTACTTGGCGACCTGGGAGAAGTCCGGGCTGAAGACGGTGAGTTTCGCCCCGGCGTGGCGAACCTCGGCGATGAAGTGACAGTCGGGGGTCCGGGTCATGTTGAGGTTCGAGCCCATCACCGCGATGAACCGGGAGTTGTACCAATCGGCCGACTCGTGCACATCGGTCTGCTCTCCCCACACCTCGGGGGAGGCGGGCGGAAGGTCGCAGTACCAGTCGTAGAAGCTCATGATGACGCCACCGAACAGCGAGAGGAACCGGCTCCCGGAGGCGTAGCTGATCTGCGACATGGCCGGGATCGGCGAGAAGCCGATGACCCGGTCCGGGCCGTGTTCCTTTGCCGTGTGCACCGACGACGCCGCGGCGATCTCCAGCGCCTCGTCCCAGCGGATACGTCGGAAACCGCCTTTCCCCCTTGCCTGTTGGAACCGGGCCCGTTTGTCGGGATCGGCCATGATCGATGCCCAGGCGTCGACGGGGTCACTGTGCTGCCGTTTGGCGGCACGCCACAGGTCGATGAGTGCCCCGCGGGCATACGGGTACTTGACCCTGATCGGGCTGTACAGGTACCAGGAGAACGAGATGCCCCGCTGGCAACCCCTCGGTTCATACGGTGGGAGACCATCTTCGAGATGCGGATAGTCGGTGGCCTGCAATTCCCAGGTCACGATGCCGTCCTTGACGAACACCTCCCACGAGCAGCTTCCCGTGCAATTCACCCCGTGGGTGGTGCGGACCCGCTTGTCGTGCTGGAAACGGTTGCGGTAGAACTCCTCCCACTTGCGCTCGGCAGGTGCGACCTTCTCTTGCGTCCAGTCTTTCATCGTCCACTCCTCAGTCGCTCCACGTAGCTCCGGCGAGATCTCTTGAACACAAACATGACTCCGAACAGGACCACGGCGCCGACCAGTCCAATGACCAGCAACAGATCCACCCCACGGGATGACGGCTTCGTCGTTGCGAAGTAGGCGGCAAGGTCTGCCCGCTCGGCATCGGTGAATGGATCAGCCCCGAACACAGGCTGCATCGTCGGCGACGGCGGGTTGGCGAGAACCGCAAGGACGCCTTCCGATCCACCAAACCGTGCCGATAGATCGGAGAGGTCGGGCCCCAAAGCGGCGCCTCCCAGGCCGGTGTGCTCACCTGTCGTGTGGCAGGCGATACACGCCGGTCCCCCACCTTCCAACCGCTGGGCGCCGGTGAAGAGAGCCTCTCCCCTTTCGGCCGATCCGGCCTCCGGCTGCGTGGCAACCGCTGTGGTCGTCGTTGCGCCCGTCGTCGCCCCCTGGAGGTCTTCCTGCACGAACGCGACCAGCGCCTCGACCTCCGCATCGCTCAGGGATGCGAACGGCGGCATCGAACCGTCGTACTGAGCACCGAGCACCTCGATGGGCCCGGACAGACCCCCGGTGATCACGTCGCGCACGTGATCGGCGTCTTGGACGTGCGGGTTCCCTGCCAGGGGAGGAAACGCACCCGGGATTCCGGCTCCGGTCTGACCGTGGCACGCCGCGCAGTTGGCCTGGAACAAGGCAGCACCGTCTGACTCTTCAGCCCAGGCAGCCGGCACGCCGGCCAGCATGAAGAGCAAAGCTGCTGCCACGAGGTACCGGATCATGAGTGCACTCCTTCTTCAACGTCGGAGATCCTGGTGCGCGCCAGTTCGGCGAGGAGAGCGTCTCGTGCCCGGCTCCATGCGTCGTGCAACGCGCACTGTTCGATGGCAGGACAGGGGGTCCCCGTCAGCACGCAACTGCCGTCGACGGTGGGGCCCTCGACCGCCTCGATGAGCTCCAGCAACGAAACCGTCGACGTGTCCGCCTCCAGTCGGTAGCCGCCGGTGGGTCCCGGCTCGGAGACCACCCACCTGCTCGCCACGAGCGGCTTCATCACTTGAGCGATGAACGGAAGCGTTGTTCCGATGGAATCTGCCAGGTCGGCCCCTTTGACGAGACCTTCGGCGCGGTCGAGTTCGGCGACTGCCTTCAAAGCGAGATCAGCTTTCCTCGTGATCTCGAGCCGCATCACACCACCTCGGCCACTGTCTGGTGCGCGGCTCTCTTGAGTCCGTAGGCTACGCCGAGCGAGATGACCGCGAGGGCGACGAACACGACGAATCCGTTCGCGTAGCCGGATAGGTCGGTTCCCTTCACGAATAGGCCCATCAACGGCGGAACGGCGAACCCACCGAAAGCACCCAGCCCACCGACCCACCCTGCTGCTCCCCCGACCGCCTCGGGAACCTCTTGCGGGACGAGTTTGAAGACGGCGGCGTTGTTCACTCCCATCCCGATCGCCATCAGGATCTCAGCGAACAGCGAAAGCCCCACACTGGTGGAAGCCATCATCAGTAGTGCGCCCGCGAGTAGCGACCCGAGCGACAGGATTGCCGTCAACTCACCTCCGATCCGGTCCGATACCGAGCCTCCGACGATCCGGATCAGCGAAGCCAGGATGGAGAATGTCGCGGTGAACGCGCCGGCGGCGACCAGGGAGACCCCCAGGTACTCCTTCCAGTAGGTAGGCAGCCAGGCGGTGAGCGCAATGAACCCGCCGAACGTCGTGAAGTAGAGCACGACCATCGCCCATGTCTTCCAGTTGCGCGCCGAGATCTGCAAGGTCTGGAGTGCGGTTCCAGCCGGGAACAGCTCTTCGCCGAGTTCCCGGGCTCGCGTCTTCGATTCGTCAACGGAGAGGCCCTGCTCTCGGAACTGGAAGAATGGGGCGTTCTGTCCCATCCGCCAGTAGAGAAACGTGCCGATGATCAGCAGGCCGAGCCAGGCAATGTAGGCCGTCGACAGGCCCGCCGCATCCAGAATCACCGGCAAGAGGAATGAGAACATGCCTGGAGCGAGATTCCCTGCGCCGGCGTAGGTGCCCAGTGCCCAACCCTGGCGAGACTGCGGATACCAGTACGACACCTGGCTGATCCCGACAGAGAAGGTGGCGATCCCTGCTCCACTCAACACGCCGAGCAGCAGCAGCAACGGGTACATGCCAGGCGTCAAACCGTCCGGATACAGGGTCGCGACGATCACGGCAAGTCCGGTCATGCCAACGACCGACGACACAAGCAAGACGATGAACGGCTTGCGACCCCCTGTCGTGTCGACCCATGCCGAAAACGGGATTCTCAGAAGTGAGCCCGACAGAGAGGGTGCTGCCACCAACAAACCGACCTGTCCGGGGGACAGGTCCATGATCTCTTTGAACTTGTGGGCGGTGGGTCCGAAGAGTGCCACCGCGGCGAAACCGAAGAAGAAACCGAGGGTCGCAGCAAGCAGGCCGGAACTCGGTGTCCCCTTCGTACGAAGGTCAGTCATGTTCCCTCCAGGACTTTTATAGTCCATGACTATATGACTACACGATTCTATCGCACTGTCTGCTGTCTGTCAATCCGGAGCCTTGCAGCCCGCTGCGGCCGAAACCCGGGGTCCTGGCACATCCTGCGCACGGAGTGCCGACTGCTGAGCACTACCTCTGTATTGGACGCCAATCCGCCGTAGCCCGAGCTACCACGGTGGAGAAGGGTCGTCTTGGCTGCCATCCGGAGGAAGTGGAAAAGCATCTGACGGATGGGCAGGCTCTGGCTCGGCCGGCCTATGAACTGTCGGCGCGACTGGTCCGGCAGACCTCTCGCGCTCGCCGGTCGCCATGCCGACCGTCCACGCGCCAAGGCCCAGAACGCTGATCAACCCAACGATGAATGCTCCGACGACGGGAATCAGGAGCAAGGCCACCCAGAGGAGCGCCCCCACGAGAAAACCTGCCTGCCCGCTGCGGCGCCATCCGAGCAGCCTTCCTCCGACCGTGGTCAGCACGGGAATCG
>CBEVHI010000186.1:0-4443 GCA_965549635.1 uncultured bacterium
TCCTATGGGCTGGTTGTGGTCGTGTCGAAGCGGGCGAGTGCTGCCTTCACTTCCTCGTTGTCCGGGTCGAAGTCTGCAGCACGCCGGTACTGCTCGTAGGCGCCGTCGAGATCTCCGAGCTGCTCGAGCGCTTTGGCGAGGCCGAGATGACCGTTCATGACGTATGGCGAGTCGACGATCGCCAGTTCGTAGGCTTCTCTCGCCCCCGTGAGGTCTTCGCGGGACATTCGCAGGTCACCCAGTGCGAGGTAGGCGGACGCCTTGTAGGTGCGCTTGAACGTCTCCCCGGCTCGAGCGATGAGGCGGTCGGCGGTGTCCGGGTCGCTCTCGACGGTCAGCAAGCCCAGTTGCAGCAGGGCGGGCGCCGTATTGGGATCGAGCGTGAGGGCTTGCTCGAACTCAGACCGGGCTTCTGCGGTGTCTCCATCACGGAGCAGTGCGAGGCCGAGACCGGTGTGCGCGCCGGCCGAGTCGGGGGTTTCGTCGACCTCCTGTCGCCACAGAGCGACATCGCGCTGTGACTGTGTGGAGGGCGCGTCCTCCGGCTGCAACTGGACGAGGAGCACCGCCGCACCGAGTGCCAGCACGAGGATGGCCAGGGCGCCGATCAGAACCAGCAGGCGCTGCGATACTCGTCCGCCCGGCTCAGCTCCACTCGTCATCGAGCACCTCCACGTTGACCTCCGTGCGCCGCTGCTCCAGCCAGGATGTGTAGGCCCGGTCCTGCATCTGTGCGAGCAGCGTGTCTTCGATCGAGTTGCGAACCTCCAGGAACGGTTTCGGCTCGCCCTGCAGAGTGAACTCCTCCAGATGCGCCTCGTAGTAGGCGGTCAGGTCATCATCGGACGGCTGCACGTCCCGGGTCACCTCGAGGTACACCTTCGAGGAGAGTGTCTGCAGCCGGATCCTGCGTTCGAGTTCACGCTGATCCATTCCCTGTGCGTCCAGCCACGCTGTCCAGGAATCGGCGTCGAAGCCGTCTCGAAGCCGAGCCACTGCGGCGTCCACTTCCTCGTCTGCCACGTCCAGGCCCTGGACGGCTGCCTCATTCGCGATGATGACGTCGTCGATGAGCGACTGGAACACCAGGTCGCGCCAGTTGGGGCCCAGCATCGCCTCTACGTCTTCATGGACTGCCCTGATCCCTTCGATGCGGGCGTCGGCCTGCGACTGATGGATCGCGCTGCCGTCCACTCGGGCGATTACCGGATCTGCGGCTGCGGGTCGTAGCCATAGGGCAACAACGAGGCCTCCGGCGGCCAGCACGCCGATCGCGACATACCCTCCGATGCGCTTGTTCATCCTGATCCTCCGGTCGGTAGCGGCTTCTTGCGGAAAGGGTTGGTGGGGGTAGACGCGTGGCACTTGAGGCAGTAGTTGCTCGTGTGGCACTGGTTGCAGGCCGTCGATCCCTGGAATGCCTGCTCTCCGTGTGATTGGACCCAACCGTCGGGGTGGTCACTCGAGTGGCAAGTGGCGCAGTTGGCCGGCGAGTGGCAGGTCGTGCAGTCCCCGACGTCGGAACCGTCGAATGCGAGGTCGCTGGCGAGGTGATGGCCGGAGGCGTCCGACTCGCCTGCGAGCGAGCCGGGAAGGTGGCAGGTGTTGCAGTCCGCGAATCCTTCCGGAAGACCCATGAGAGAGAAGTGGGAGAGCGAGCCGGGGAGGTGACAGAGTTGACACTCCGAGGTGGTCTCCTCGTGGCATTCCGCGCACGTGTCCTCGGCAGGTGGAAGCGGCTGCGGGTGGGCCGTGTCGGTGTGGCACGTGCCGCATTGGAGTCCTCGCTCAGCGTGTGAACGGTGGTTGAGGACAACACCGCCGAATCGGCCCTTTCGCGAGTAGTCCTCGTGGCACGTGATGCAGGCGGCGAATTCGC
This sequence comes from uncultured bacterium, assembly GCA_965549635.1. Taxonomy (GTDB): domain Bacteria; phylum Actinomycetota; class Acidimicrobiia; order Spongiisociales; family UBA4744; genus CBEVHI01. The sequence goes on from CBEVHI010000186.1 coordinate 1,880, forward strand.
CTGTCGGCTCAGGGGGAAGAGGCTCTGAGAACAGCGGCGCGACCCACCGGTTCACCACCCGTTCGGTTTTGTCGATGGCCGAGCTCTTGAGACCGGGCTCCCCATCTGCACCGGACCAGACCGAAACAACGCCGGCGACGAAACCTCCGATCTGGGCTCTGGCCGCCGGGGACACGATGGTCAGCACGACCAGAGCGCCTTCGAGCAGCAAGAGTGTGAGGACTGAGAACCCCAGGAGTGTGAACCGTTTCATCGGCCTGTCTCCCACTCGTAGAGGCTCTGCTCCCGGTGGACCTGATGGCGGGCGTGACAGACGTCACAGTCGCTGGGCGCGTGACAGGTCGCGCATGCTGACGCCTGCGAACCCTGTACCGCCCGGTAGTGCGTGGCCAGCCAGTCGCTCGCGTGCGGTAGCTCCGTGCCGTGGCATCCGCTGCAGTAGGTGGCAGGGTGACAGTTCGTGCAGGAGGTGAGGTCGGAGGTGCCATGACTTGCCAACCAATCGTCGGCGTGTGGGAACGTGTCATCGACATGGCAAGCCGAACAAAAGGCGACGTCGTGGCATGACGCACATGGACCGGTGCCTGAGTCGACGACGTCGGCGCCGTGGGTGAGGTCGTATCCTTGCAGGTGGGGTACCGGAAGGGGGCGATCAGGGCCAGCGTGCGCTGTGTTGCCGTGGCACGACCGGCAGTCGGCAGTGTCTCCGGGGTGCGCATCGGGGAGCCGCTCGTGGCAGGAGACGCAGTCCCTGGCCGGAAGGACGTTCGACGCGACAGGCCAGCCGGTCAGTCTCTGTCCGAGTTCCAGGGCGAACGTGGGCGTGTAGGCGGCCACGCCCAGCACCCCCGAGCGCTCGTGGCACGACAGGCACGGCACGTCGGAATGAACGGACCGAGTCGCCGACGCCACGGCAGGTGCGATCTCATGACATGAGCCACAGAACGAGCGAGACGGCCCCGAGTACACCAGGGACACGCCGGCGGCCATCGCGGCGGCGAAGGCAAGGACGATGATCACGCCTCCGATCCCGCCGACCCAGACACGTTTCGGCATCACCCGCTCGTCTCCGTGGTGCTTCGGACATTGCCGCGGTCCGCGGTCAGATCGAGTACTCCGTCGACGTGGCATCGCACGCACGTGGCCGGGGCGTGACACGCGAAGCACGTTGCGCCACCTTGCTCGATCACGACTATCCGGTGGCTGTCCGTCCAGGAGTCGGTCTGGAGATGGTGGCAGGATCCGCACTGGTCGGCCGGCGGGCCGGGCCACTGGTGGCACTTCCGGCACGTCGCTTCTTCCAGATCGAAGTAGGCGACGGCGTGCGGAGCTTCCGGCCACTCTGCCGGGTGCGGCATCTCCAGCCCGTGACAGGCGGTACAGAACTGCTGTTCGGAGTGGCACTGGTCGCACAGCTCTGCGTTCACTCCTCCGACGCCGTGCCGGTTGGACCAGTCGCTGTCGGAGTGGCTGAGCGGAGCCGGCAGTGTCGACAGTGGGTGACAGGCCGAGCATGGCATTGAGGCCGCAGGCGTGTCCCTGTGACAGCGCAGGCAGGTGCTCATGGAGGGACGGCGGGTTCCGCCATCCTGGTGAGGTGGGCGTGTGTGGCACGAGCGGCAGCCGACGACGCCCCCGCGTTCGTCATGCGTCAGGTGTGTGAAGATCAATGAGTCCACTTCCGTGCGGTCTTGGGGATCCAGATTGAGGTGGCAGTCCCTGCAGTTGCCAAAAGCCGAGTTATCCGGAGCAGTAGTTGAAGGAGGCAGGAATCTGGTCAGGTCCGCGTCCGCTGCCTTCCCGTTGCTCCTCAGCGAGAGTCCTACCGCCGCGGTGGCAACCACGATGAGTGCTCCCATGGCGACACGGCTACGTCGGGTCATCGCCGATCAGACCCCGCCGCCCTTGCGTCTGGGGCTCGACCATCGAGCTCGAGAACAGCGGCAAAGCTGGTGTCGAGCGCCTCGCGAGATCGGCGGTAGGCCAGCTCACAGACCGGTCGGATTGGGCATCGGCCCGCTTCGGCACAAGACTCGCCGTTGGGTGTGCAAGCATTGAGCGAGAGGGGCCCCTGAATCGCCTCGATGACGTTGCACACGGTGAAGGACTCTGGTTCTGCGGCCAACCACACTCCACCACCCGCCCCTCTTTGTGTGCCGAGGATGCCGGCGCGGGCAAGTGACGCGATCACTCTTCCCAGAATCGATGGGGGAATGCTCTGAGTCTCGGCGATTGCAGCAGTCGAGGTGCGTCCGTGTCGACACACCTCCAGAACGCTCCGCAGCGCGTAGTCAGCCTCCCGCGATATCCGCATTCGTGCCTTCTCCAGGGACTCGGCACAACCCAAAGGAAGGCTATATGTCGTCGATAACGTCGCCTAGAGGCAAAGGTCACGCAAAGTGGGGACAAAGGACTCCTTGTTGACCGTTCCGGTCTCATTTGCTCTCGATACTGATCCGCCCGCTATTCATGACCCGTTTGGTCATATTCACCTTGTCAAGAGACCTCGAGGAAGACTCGCTCATTCAGACAACTAAGCAAGTAGTGCACGGGTCATTGTGACA
>CBEVHI010000187.1:0-4334 GCA_965549635.1 uncultured bacterium
TGGTTGCTGGTTGCTGGTTGCTGGTTGCTGGTTGCTGGTTGCTGGTTGCTGGTTGCTGGTTGGAGAGGAGGTGACCGATGGATGAGAGATTGACTTCGTACTCTCACGGGAGCGGCTGAGCATGCAAGCTCGGTCCTGACGAGCTGGCGCAGGTCCTGCGCCAATTGCACAACCATCCGGTCACCGCCGATCCCAACCTCGTGGTTGGACTCGATATTGCCGATGATGCGGGCGTGTACCGCATGGCCGACGGCACCCTGCTGCTGCAGACCGTCGACTACTTCACCCCGGTTGTCGACGACCCCTACGACTGGGGTCGCATCGCCGCGTCCAACGCGCTCTCGGACATCTACGCCATGGGCGGTACCCCGATGACGGCGATGCAGCTGATCGGCTGGCCTAGGGATGGACTGTCGTTCGATGTGCTCGACAGGGTGATCGCCGGCGGCATCGACATCCTCCAGGCGGCGGGCTGCGTCCTGATCGGTGGCCACACCGTGGACGATCCCGAACCCAAGTACGGCTTCTCGATCGCCGGCATTGTGGAAGAGTCGAACCTGATCACCATCCGTGACGCCCGGCCGGGAGACATACTGGTGCTGACCAAGCCTCTGGGTACTGGGGCGATCGGTGCCGCACTGAAGGCAGGCGCTGCACCCGACGGTGTTGTCTCTGCGGCTGTGGCGACGATGACCGCGCTGAACGATGGGGCCGCAAGAGCGATGAACGAAGTGGGTGCGCGCGCGGGTACCGATGTGACGGGCTTCGGTCTGCTGGGCCACCTGTCTGAGATGCTGCACGCCTCACAGGCAGGGGCAAGGATCTACGCCGCTCAGGTCCCGCTCATCGAGGGTCTTCGCCCGCTCGTTGATGCCGGCTACTTCCCGGCAGGGAGCGGCAGGAATCTCGACGCGGTGCGACCGACGCTGGTGGTCGAAGGAGTCGACGATTCCACGATACGAATACTCGCCGATGCCCAAACGAGCGGTGGCATCCTCATGGCCGTCGCTCCCGACCGAGTGGATGCGATGCTGGCCGCGCTTGGCAGAGAACAGACTCCGGCGATGGCGGTGATCGGTGAGGTCATCGAGGACGATTGCGCCTCGATCCTGCTGGTGTGAGCGTGCACACCGGGAGGCACACGAGAGACGAGTTCGTTCTCGCGGTCGCCGTTGGGCTGGTGATGACGGGTGCCACCCTGGTCGCGCCGATCCTTCCTCTCTACGCGCTCGAGTTCGGCGTGAGCTACACCGCAGCGGGTGCCCTGGTGACCGGCTTCGCCGTCGCCCGCCTGCTGTTCGACGTGATCGGCGGGGTAGCGGGAGATCGGTACGGCGCTCGCAAGGTCACGATGGCCGGAGCGGCACTGATTGCCCTTGCCAGCGTCACCGCCGCACTGGCCCCCACCTACTGGGTGCTCCTCGCTTCCCGGTTTGTTGAAGGGGTCGGATCTGCTCTGTTTGCGACGTCCGCATTTCAGTACCTGGTGCAGACGACAGAGAAGTCCAGACTCGGTCGCACCGCTGCGCTCTATCAGACCGGGTTGCTGATCGGGGTCGCCATCGGTCCTTTCGTCGGTGGGCGGCTCGCGGAGATCGGCGACTTCCGTACCCCTTTCTGGGCCTATGCCGGGCTCGGTGTACTCGTGGTGACGGTGTCGGGCCTCTTCATTCGCGACGTTCCTCCCTCCGGGCGGACGGTTGGGGAGACGTTCTCGGCGGCGGGCAGACTGCTGCGTCGCAAGGAATTCCTCGTCCTGGCGTTTGTGGCGTTCTCGTTGTTCATCATGCGGGGTGGCGCCAGGATCACCTTGTTCCCCTTGTTCGGTGCCAAGGTCGTCGGTCTGGATCCGGCCAGAATCGGGGACATCCTGTCGGCGTCGGCGGTCACCAACCTGCTGGTGGTCAACTTCGGTGGCTGGCTGGTAGATCGTATCGGTCGCAAACCGGTGGCAATCTGGGGTCTCGGATCTGCTGCGATCGCGACGGCCGCGTACGGGTTCTTTGACAGCTACGGCTCTCTTCTGGCCGTGTCTGCTCTGTTCGGACTTGCCAGTGGTCTGGCCTCGATTCCCCCACCGACGATGGTGGGAGATCTGGCACCGCAGGGCCTCGAAGGGTCAGCGGTTGGCCTCTATCGCATGGCTGGTGACCTGGGCTTCGTGGTCGGCCCTCTCCTCCTCGGTGTGATCGCCGACCAGGGACTGTTTCGAGAGGGGTTCCTCGTCAGCGGAGGGTTCCTCGTGGTCGCCATGCTGGCGGTCATGACCATCGGAGAGACCGGCAAGCGGCTCGGTAGAGTTCGGTCATGACCAGGCTCGAGAAAATCGCCGGCGCGCTCTCGATCGGAACATTGCAGCGCCACATCTTCCTCTGCGCCCAGCAGTCGACACCGCGTTGCTCGACCTATGAAGAAAGTGCCGAGGTATGGGGGTACCTCAAGCGACGACTCAAGGAACTCGATCTGGCGAGTGCCCCCGCCCCGTGGCGAGGGGATCTCACGGTCGAACCGGACACACCAAGGGGGGGCGGAACGGTCCTGCGGTCCAAGGTCGACTGCTTCCGGATCTGCGAGCGGGGGCCGATCGCCGTCGTCTACCCGGACGGGACCTGGTACCACTCGGTGACGGTCGAGGTGATGGAGCGGATCATCACCGAGCATCTCATAGGCGGTCGTCCCGTCGATGGGTTCGTCTTCGCCGTTGATCCTCTCGGAGGATGACGTGAAGTTGCTCCGCACCGCAGGTCTCGGATGGCTGGCCTGGCGTCTCTTCGGTCCCGAGGCCGCCCCGGTGTACCCACCTGCGCAGCGACATCCCTCGCGTTTGAGCGGGCGGACGGTGTTCGCCGGTGACCGGGAGATCTTTGTCAGAGAAGCCGGGTCCGAGGGCGCTCCCGTCCTGGTCCTCCTTCACGGTCTCGGGCTGGACTCGGCGCTCGCCTGGTACCGGGCGATGCCTCTGCTCGCCGATCGCTTTCGGGTCGTCGCAGTCGACCTGCCCGGTGCGGGAAAGAGCGACCGCGGACGGGATCGGACCGAGATTGCCGATATGGCCGACCAGGTCGCCGGGGCAATGGATGCTCTCGACATCGGCAGCGCCGCCGTATCCGGCTACTCCATGGGAGGAGCGGTCGCCCAGGAACTGGCCCACCGCCATCCGCACAAGGTCGAGCGACTGGTCTTGGTCGCCACCCTCGCCGCCCATCCACCTGCGTGGCGCCGAGCCCGCAAAGTGATCGGTGTGCTGGGCAGGGGTCTGGAGCGGATCAGCAGGGTTGAGGTGTCCTGGCTGTGGTCCCGGTACCTGTTGTGGGTCGGTGCGGTCGATCGAACCAATGAACGATGGCTGTGGGAGTCCCGCATGAATCGTGACCCGGAGACGCAGTATCGCTCGATGTTCGCACTGCTGCGTTTCGACAGTCGGGCGTGGCTTGGTCGGCTCGACTTGCCCACCCTCGTCGTCATTCCGGGCTCCGATCAGATGGTCCCTCCCGCATGGCAGCGGGAGATGGCCGCTCTTCTCGGCGATCCCGAGGTGATCGAGGTGTCCGGTGCCCGGCACGAACTCCCGATGACGCACGCCGAAGTCCTGGCTGAGGCAATCGACCGCTTTCTCGCGTAGTGCCCCGATTCAGTGAGCGAAGTTCTTCTCCCCGGCCTCGATCGGGATCTGTAACCAGTTCTCGACTGGCGGCAGTGCGCAGGAGTAGTGGTCGGAGTAGGCGCAGTAAGGGTTGTAGGCGTAGTTGAAGTCGACCACCACCTTGCCGTTGTGCGCGGGGGGAAGGTCGAGGTACCGCCCTGCACCATAGGTTGCCTTACCCGACGTCGCATCGCGGAACGGAAGGAAGTACCCATCGTGGTCGGGGACGGTCAGCAGCGTGAGCTGCACCGTCTCGCCGTCGATGTCGAGATGAACGATCCCGCCCCGGTAGTAGGTGCGCTGCTGTCCGTCGGACGTGGCGATCGTTACCGCCGAGTTGTCCCCCGGCGTGACGTCCAACTCGAGGATCAACTCCTTGTTGACATCGAAGTAGGAGAGCCCTTCGAAGTCGTGCCTCACCTCGTGGGGCAGCGGCGACTGGGGGTGCTTTCTGAGAAAGTCATCCTTCTCGGCGCGAAAGTGCTGCAGTTCATCCATGGCCGCTGCAACCGCGGCGGCGCCACAGAGATTCCCAGTTCACGTCACGGCCGGTGTGAACGGATCACTTCCCCAGGATCTTGGACATCACGACTCGCTGGATCTGGTTGGTGCCCTCGTAGATCTGTGTGATCTTGGCGTCGCGCATCATCCGCTCCGCCGGATAGTCCTTCACGTAGCCGTAGCCGCCGAG
>CBEVHI010000188.1:0-4303 GCA_965549635.1 uncultured bacterium
GGGGGAGAAACAGCTCGCCCTTCGGGCTCCTGGGGGGGGACCAACGCTTGGCTCACCCCCTTCCCGCTGCCGGGGGACCAACGCCGGGACCAGGGAAGCTCTACCCCATCGACCTCGGCTCGTTCCTCGCCTCGGCCACTTCCCCCTGCGAGGGGGAAGCACAGACGTGGTGGGCGCTACGCTCTCCGGGCATGTCGGCGGTCGCAGAGCGAACCCAGATCTCTCGGGCCAGAGAGACGACCTTCCTGGTGTTGGTCGGGCTTCTGCCACTGCACACCGTGTTTCTCTCCGCCTGGATCTCATGGAAGCCGTACCTGATCGTCGTAGTCGGCCTCGCCATATGGGACCTGGTCGACGGATGGAGACAGCGCCGGTGGCCCTGGCGCAGAAGACTCACGATCGCCATTGCGATCTTCCTGGCCGTCCTTCTGATCGGCTGGCCACCCGCGGAGTATCTGGCCCGCTTCATCCGCCTCTATCTCGCTCTGATCGTCGGGGGCCTGGTGCTGCTGGTCACGGCGCGCAGCCTCGGTTCCACCGCCATGCTCGACCGCATGCTGCGGGTGGTCTTCTGGACAGGAGCCGCCATGGGGGGCACCGCCGTGCTGATCACGCTGTTCACTACGGGAGTGATCCCCGGACTCGACACGATCAACAATCTCCCCGGCGTATTTCGGGTCGCCAAACCTGCCTACCTTGATGAAGGGTTCATCGCCCTCACCAACTGGCACCAGGATCCGGGCTACGGTGCGGCGTGGGCCAATCTGTGGCTCGTGTTGGGCCTGGTCGCCGTTGCCAGGGGAGTCGGGACCCGGCGAATCTGGGGTGACGGTGCAGTCCTGGGCGGGTTGATGTTTGCCGTCGTGATGGGATTCAGTAGGACCGGTTGGCTCACCATGTTGATCGGAGTCCCTGTCGCGATGGCGATTCTGGCCCATCACCACTGGGCCGGGGGGCGCTTCCTGGCGAAACGGATCGGTGCCGGCGTCCTGGTCGCCGCGGTCCTCGTGGCTGCCGTGTGGGCCGTCGATCGACCAGATGTCGGCGGCGACGTCGGCCTGGAGTTCTCCTTCCGGATGACCCAGGGCTGGAACGTGCTCGCCTCCATCACCGGCCTGTTCGAACGCAACGAACGGTTTGCCGACGTCTTCGACGAGTCCGAACAGCGAGCCGACGTCTGGCCCGACTACGTCCGCATGTTTCGTCAACATCCGGTCACCGGCGTTGGTCTCAGCGTCGGTTGGCAGACCGAGAGCATCGGACAGGAACCGCACAACCTGTTCCTCGAACTCCTCGCCGAAACCGGCCTTCTCGGAACCGTCGCCTTCTTGCTGCTGGTCGGGTTCGTCTTGCGCCGGGGGAGGGGGCCCGCCGGCTACGCGGCGCTGCTGGTCGCGTTCCTACCGTTCATGACCCAGACGGTGCTGTTCGAACCGACATGGTGGTTCGCCGCCGGTGTGCTGTTCGCGGGTGCCTCGATGCGTGACTCCGACCACCCCGTTCTCGCGTGAGTTGACTGGCTATTCGGCGGCTTTCTCACGCAAGAAGCGGATGGAGGTCCGTGACAAAGGGGCAATGGCACCTAACCTCAATGCTCAAGGCCCCCCGCCGAGCGGTCGATAGTTCCGATGCGGGCGGTGGGGCGTCGTTTGCGCGAGGAGGTGACGACCAATGCGACTGCGTCTGGTGGGTGGTTCGGTGCTGTTCGCGGCGATCCTCACCCTCCCGAACGTGTCGCTGGCCACGTCGCCACCCCCGGCCGAGACCGGATCTCTCCCCCTTGCGGTGGATGCCGCCGCTCCAATGTGGCAGAGCGAACCGATCGAACTCGAAGCGACCGCCGTCGGGCTCAGCTGGGGCGACCAGCCTGCGCCGGCAAACGCATGGGTGCGGGCCAGCGAAAACGGCACAGACTGGGGTCCGTGGGTCGCCCTCGAAGAAGACGCCGACCACGCACCCGACGGCGCCGAAGTCCGTCGCAGCAGACCCGGTACCGACCCCGTCTATGTCGGTGAAGCCCGATATGTCCAGTTTCAGGTCGAAGGGGCTGCAGCCGGCCTCGAAGCCGAATACGTCGAGACGGCAGGACGCAACCTCAACCTGGCCGAGAAGGTCGAGCGGTTCTTCAAGCGGATCCGGTTCTTCCGATCCAACCCCGTACAAGCACAACCCGACCAGCCGGCGATGATCAGCCGGGCCGAGTGGGGCGGAGACGCCTGCCTCGGAGGTGCCCAGCCGGACCGCACCTATGTGAACCGGGTCCAGATGATGTTCGTGCACCACACCAGCACGAGTGCCGCCGCCAACAGCTACTCGCCGGCCGAAGCCAAGGAACGCATCTATGCGACCTGTGCGTACCACGTCAACGTTCGCGGTTGGGACGACATCGGCTACAACTACGTCATCGACCGGTTCGGGACCATCTACGAAGGCCGGGGCGGTGGCTACGGCGTCCAGGGTGCCCACACCAAAGGGTTCAACGCCTACTCGGCCGGCGTCGCGTTCCTCGGCTACCACGAAACGGCGGCACCGACCCCGGAGGCGCAGCAAGCCTTGACCACCCTGGCGAGCTGGGTCCTCGACGTCGCCCACGTCGACCCGCTGGCAACCACGACCGTCACCTCCAACGGATCGACCCTGTACGACGAAGGAGTCGTCGTCACCTTCCCGACCATTGCCGGGCATCGCGACGCAGGCGTGACCTCCTGCCCGGGGACGGCCAACTACGCACAGCTCGGCGCCTATCGCCAATCGATCGCCGCCAACCCCGACCCCAAGATCTACGGCGGCTGGCCATCACAGGATCCCGTGCCGGGCTTCCCTGACACCGGCTACGAGCCGGCCGTCTTCTCTTTCCGCTTCACCGAACCGATGACATGGACGTTCACGATCGTCGACGAGACCGTAGTCGAGATGCTCGCAGCGCAAGGCTCCGGCACCGACGGTTCGGTCACCTGGGACGGCACGTTCGCCGGAGTGATCCAACCGATCGGCACCTACCGGTCCAGCCTGCAAGCGGTCCCGATCTCCGGCACACCACCTCCGAGACCGGCGGTCTTCGACTTCCACTTAGGCCTGTTCAACCCGCCCTTCTCCGACGACGACGAGTCGGTATTCGAACCCGACATCGGCACGATCTACACGGCGGGGATCACCAAGGGCTGCGGTCCTGATCTGTACTGCCCGGACGACATCGTCACCCGCGGTCAGATGGCGCTGTTCCTCACCCGGCTGTGGACCATGTCGAACTACGACCTTCCTCCCGGCGCCGACATGGGGTTCGTCGACATCGCCGGGATGAGCCCGGAGATGCAGGTCGCCATCAACCAGCTCGCAGAGCTCGGTGTGACGACGGGGATAGGGCCGGGGCTCTACGGACCGGCCGACCCGGTGAACCGGTGGCAGATGGCGCTGTTCCTCACGAGACTCTGGACCGACGCCGGCGGCGCACTTCCCGTTGCGATCGGCGCACCGTTCACCGACATCTCCTCGCTGCCGCTCGATGTGCAAACCGCGATCAATGACCTGGCGGCGATCGGGATCACCAGCGGAACCGGGCCAGGCACCTATGATCCCTCCGGTTTGGTGACCAGAGGACAGATGGCTGCATTCCTCGCTCGGACAATGAACGGGCTCGGATGGGGACCGGTGGTGTCGTGAGACGCACGGTCCTCGTCGCCGTGTTCGCGCTCATCGGCACGCTCCTGCCGGTTGGGCAGGTCCAGGCCGACCCCGGGATCCTGCGCGTCGAAGGCGGAGGGTGGGGCCACGGCGTCGGGATGAGCCAGTACGGCGCGTACGGACAGGCGCTCGAAGGCGCCACCGCCGAACAGATCGTCACCCACTACTACACCGGTACGCAGTTGGCGACGCTCGATCAGCTGCCGCTGTCCACCGACATCCTCAGCACCGTCGAAGATCCCCTGTGGGTGGGCCTGGAACAGAACCAGTCGTCGATCACGTTCAAGGCGATCGGCGGTCCACTCGATCTGTGTCAGGCCAATGACGGCGAAGGCCCGTGTCCCCGTACCCAGCATCCCCAACCGGGCGAGACATGGACGTTCGCCCGCACCGGCAGCGGCTGCCGGTTCTATGTCAACGGGGTCGCCACCGGAGCGCAGACCGGCACCTGCCGGGCCTCGATCTCCTGGGCCGACGGCACCCACGTCTGGCTCGACGGCAAAGAGTACGCCTACGGGACCATCAAGATCCGCACCGCAGGGGTTGCCGGTGGCAACTTCCACGTCAGCCTTGCCGTCGACCTCGAGAGCTACATGCGTGGCATCGCCGAGATGCCATCGGC
>CBEVHI010000189.1:0-4302 GCA_965549635.1 uncultured bacterium
ACGACGAGGGCATCACGGTCATCGTCGGTCCGTCGGGAGCCGGCAAGACCACCCTTCTGCGGCTCTGCAACCGCCTCGCCGTCCCCGCTCAGGGAACCATCCTGTTCCGCGGCGAAGATCTGTCAACGATCGACAGCCTGGCCCTGCGTCGCAAGGTGGGGATGGTGTTCCAGCAGGCGGTGCTGTTCGGCGGCACGGGAATGGACAACCTTCGCGTCGCCGATCCCGAGATCGTCGAGGCAACCGCCGAAGCCCTCTTCCATGGTGTGGGGCTCGATGCGGCCTTCCTGCGCAACCCGCTCGACGACCTGTCCGGGGGAGAGGCGCAGCGGCTCGCACTCGCTCGCACGCTGGCGACCGAGCCCGAGGTCCTGCTGATGGACGAGCCGACCGCCTCGCTCGACCCTGCCGCGACCGAAAACCTCGAGCATCTCGTTCGTGGCCTCGACGGAGTCCCCATCCTCTGGGTGACACACGACGTCGCCCAGGTGCGCAGGCTGGCTGACGAGGTGATGGTGATCACCGGCGGGCGTCTCGTATCCGACGAGGATTCCGTCCAGGGCTTCCTCAATGGAGGGAATCATGGCGAGCGGTGATGTCACCACACTGGGGCTCGTCGCCTCGCTGATCCTCATCGGCGTGGCTCTGGGCCTGTCGCTCTGGCAGCGACTTCACCTCGAAAGCGAGATCATCTGGTCGACGATCCGCTCGATCGTCCAGCTCCTCGCCGTCGGCGCGGTCCTGGCGATCATCATCGATCCCAACCAACCGCTCATCCTGTCGTGGGCGTGGGTGGCAGCCATGCTCGTGTTCGCCGCCATCGTCGTGCAGCGCCGGGCTCGGGAGGTCCCCGACATTCTCCAGTTGAGCTTCCTCGCGCTGGGGATCTCCTCGGTCGTGACCCTCGGGGTGATCTTCGGCCTCGGTGTGTTCCCTCTCGAAGGTCGCACGCTCGTTCCCCTTGGCGGGATGATGATCGGCAACTCGATGAAGGCGACGGTGGTCGCGGCCCGAAGGGTCATCGAGGAGATCAGGGACAAACGGCGGGAGGTCGAGGCTCGCCTGGCTCTGGGTCAAACGTCGAGAGTCGCCGCCCGCCCGTATGTGAGGGCTGCCCTCCGGACAGCGCTGACGCCGCAGATCGAGACGACGAAGGCGGTCGGTCTCGTGTTCCTCCCCGGGGCCATGACCGGGCTCATTCTGGCCGGCGTCGATCCGGTCGATGCGGTCCTGGTGCAAGCGGCGATCATGTACCTGATCCTGGGGTCGGTGGCGACGACCTCGACCGTGGTCGCACTCGGCGTAGCCGCCCGACTGTTCACCGACGACCATCGTTTGCAGCGGCTGCCCCGGCCCTCCGACATCACCGCGAAACCTGGTCTCTTGACGTCGGCACTGGCCAGACTTCGCGGCTGACCGAGCGCGGTACCTGCCAACCCAGGGCTCGTAGGTACCGTGGCGGTACTCCTGAGCCCTGGGTTCGGGAGTACCGGGAGTACCGGCCTCGAGGAAACCGCGCTGCACAAAGAGAAAGGCCGCCGGGGATACCGGCGGCCTTCCTGATTCGTCGTGGTGCTAGCGCCGAGGACGTGCCTCGTTGACCTTGAGTCGGCGTCCGCCGAAGTCCTGGCCGTCGAGCTCCTGGATCGCTGCCTTCGCCTCGTCGGCGTTGGCCATCTCCACAAAACCGAAGCCGCGCGAACGGCCGGTGTCCCGGTCGCTGATCACGCTGGCGGAGGTCACTTCGCCGTGTTCCCCGAACAGACGCTCGAGGTCGCTACCGGCGGTGTTGAAGGGAAGGTTCCCTACATAGATGTTCATTCTGGCTCTCGCCCTTTCCTACTGGCTCCGTCCGCCCCCCGGGGTCCGCTGTCTTGTCCGACTCAGCCACACTCAAATGGGCGGATAGAGAAATCCGGGCGAGTCGCTGCCTTTGCAGCAACTGTCAGGTTAGCGGATCAGCGCAAAGTCGCCGCATCGACCAACGCCGGCCCTCGACGTCCCGGCCCTCGACACCCTTCGGGTACGCCGGCAGCCCAACGAAGTCCACCCCGAATTAGCAGCTCATGCTGCTCTTCGGTAGGCGCCGGGGCGCACACCCATCACCCGGTGGAAGGCGTTGCTGAAGGCGGCCTCGGTCGAGTACCCGACCCGACGGGCCGCACCGGCCACCGTGAAGTCTTCTTCTCGCAGCAGCCTGGAGGCCAGGTGCACCCGCCATCTGGTCAGGTACTCGGTCGGGGTCTCGCCGACCAGTTCCTTGAAACGTGCGAAGAAGGCCGAACGGGACATCCCCGCCGCCGCGGCGAGCTGGGCGGCGGTCCATGACCGCTCAGGGTTGCGGTGGACCATCCCCAGGGCGGTTCGGATGCCCGGGTCGGTGAGACCTGCGAGCCAGCCTCCCTGACCGGGCTCCAGGCTGTTGATGTAGTTGCGGAGCATGTACACCACCAGGACGTCGGTGAGTCGTGCGACGACGGTCTCGGCGCCGGGCTCCGGGGTGTCGATCTCGTCTGCGATCAGGCGGATGAGGGTCTCCACGACGCTCGTCAAGGTGCCGTCGATGTCCCTGACCCTGATCAGCCGGGGTAGGGCGGTGAAGATGGGGTGGGCTTCCCCGTTGTCGAAGGCGACACTGCCACAGATCAGCGATGTCTCCGCTCCGCCTCCGTTGACGACCAGGTGTCCCATGCCCCGTTCGTCGGTGAAGGTCGCCTCGCCGATGGGTCGTGTCGGTGCGCCCGGCGAGTGGGTCATCAGATGGTTGTCCCCGAAGGGCATCAACACGACGTCGCCCCGCTCCAACTCGACCGGGTCGCCTCCTGCCTCGAGGCAGGCCCAGGCCCTTCCGCGGACCACGGCATGGAAGATCCCGGTCGACATGGTTCCCGACTCGACGCCCCACGGGGCCGACAGCGCCGCCCGCGAGAACACCGAGCCCTTCATGTGGATGGATTGGAGGATATCTGTAAGTGCATCTGTCATGGAAACCTCAGACGATTCAATATGAATAGTGGACCATTAGCGATATACACATCCATGGACACACACTACGTTGTCGGCATGGTCAACGTCAATAGGCAAAAGGAGACGACCATGAACAAACCAGTGTTGGCTGCAGCAGCGAACTTCTTCTTCCCGGGTGCGGGGTACCTCATCGCCGGCGTGAAACGCGGCATTGCCGTGTTGTGGCTGATCGGCGTGATCGGCCTGACGTACGTCGAGTTCGGGATCCGCCAGCCAGAGCCGACTCTGTACGGGATCATGTTTGCCAGCGTGTTGCTGATGAACGTCGCCTTCGCCGTCGACGTCTACCGAATTGCCAAGGAGGCCTGAACTTCGATAGGACTGACGGGAGGGCTTGTCCCTGAGACAACCGCCCGGTGGTGCCGATCAGAGATCCTCCCCGACACGAACCGATGGTCGTCTGGATGTGAGATCCATGCCGAGGGCGACCTTCTGTTCGGGAAGCACCCACACTTCGATCACCGACCCGGGGATCGCCCGGCTGCGGTTCGCGGATGATTCCTAGCCGCAGTTCGTCGGAGAGTAGATGCCCAGGACCTTTCCGCCGTTGTCGACCGAAGTGACCGGACCCCAGAAGAGCTCTTCGCCCGAATAGCGTTGCAGGCTGAAACTGGGCCCACGCTCGGGGGCGTCGCGTACGACGATCGCGTATGACCCGCGGTAGATCGTCTTCAGAGTCGACACGGTCGCCCCTACCTTCAAGCCGGAAACGGTACGGAGGTCGGTCGTCGCCGAGTCCGGGTCTCCAAGCGACGCGTCGAGTCGATACCCCGAGAACACGCCATCGTTGAGGGTGATCTCGAGGATGCCCCATCGCAGCATGCGACTCGCCGACCCTGGGCAGGCCCCAGGGTGGGCGAGACTCGGTTCGACGGGAGCCTCGGCGTCCGGCTGGCCGAACGTGGCCGCCAGCGCCCCCGTGACCTCGTCGGCCGGGTCGCCGATGCGCAGATCGCCGATGCCGTAGATCGTCATGCGTAGGTCGTTGATCGGGATGGCCTCGCCGAACGGCTGCACATAGAGGGTGGTCGGCGGACTCGTCGAGGTGGTGGCCGGTGCGGTGGCCTTGGTGGCGGCAACGGAAACCGCAGGTTGGGGACGAGTGGTTACCGTGACGGGCGCAGGCGTCGGGCTGACGGCTGCGACGGTCGGCGTCGTTGCGGCGACTCGATCACCCCACTCGCCGAAAGTGTACGCGGCGATCGCTACCAGCCCCACACTGATCACGACCATCGCCGCATACCGACCGATCTGTGCCCATGCGGCCGCCCGGCT
>CBEVHI010000190.1:0-4299 GCA_965549635.1 uncultured bacterium
GACTTCGAGCGGGGCCTCGCAAGCCTCAAAACGACCGTAGAGGGCGGCTGAACTTCCCCAGCGGCGCTATTGAAGGATGTCGTGCTCTCGGCGGTGACCTTCGGCTACCTCCCGCAGCGCTTCCTGTTGGATGTCGGAAGCTTGCGCAACCGCCACCTTCGCCGAGGTTGCGGCCCGCAGGGTCGACGTGCGGGAGCCGCCTTCGAGCACGGCCCGTTCGCCCATGATCGACCCGGGTCCGAGTTCGGCAACGGCGCTTCCGGCGACCTCGACGCTGAGGACCCCGTCGAGAAGCAGGAAGAGGTCGGAACCGGACTCTCCCTGCCGGCACAGGACGTCTCCTGCTTCGAGCCGGCGGATCTTCGGCTTCTTGCCTTCGCGCATGATCTGGGTAGACAGGCGGCGCTCGAGGGCTGATTCGACCGCAGTGACGATGGCCGGCGAATCGGAGGTGCCCCACGGCGTCTTGTCGCCGAAACTCTCCTGTGTCCAGCCCTTGAAGTCGATCATGCCGCTCTTGGCGACGAGATCGAGGTTGTCGTCGTACACGAAGTGGCGGGGCATCTTGCTGGCGCCGGAAACCTCGAACGTGTGGGTGCCGTCGGCCCTGATCGTGAGGGACAGGGTCGTCCACACGGCCGGTGCCACCACCTTGAGATAGGGAGGCCGGTTGATGCGTCGGGGTAGAGGAGCTCCGGTACGCCCACCCGTGGTCTGCACGAACGTTGCCGACGTGGCGCTCAGGACGGGTTCCTGCTGGAGGTCCGGGAACTGGACGGCAGGAATCGTGATTCGGCCCACTCCGAGGTTGGCCGTGGTGGCGCCGATGAGCCCGCGACCCGAGTATCCAGCGTCGACGACCCGGCCGTCCTCCACCTCGATCCATGCTCGTAGCTCGTTGGCGAAACGGAAGCGGTCCGCCTGTCGAAGGGCTTCGAGGTCGTCGATGTGGTCCGGGAGGGGGTCGTCGTAGTGGCCGATGCCGATGTCGATCGGCACCCGCATCGGTCCGGTGATCGCTTCGGACGGAATCCACGAGACTGAGGTGACGGATGATGTGATGCGCATGAGGGCACCTTTCGATCGACGCTGGTTGCACCGTGTCAGACAATCGGTCACCCAGCCAGCGTGCTGGCTCCCTTTGCGAGGTGGTGCTTTCCCTACCCGCGAATGTGTGCACGCACGCTGGGTGTAGCGCTCGCGACGCGGCAGACTGGCCGCGGGTACGAGAGGGAAGGGTCGATTTGCCGATCACGGTGTTTCTCGCTGATGACAACCTGATCGTCCGTGCCGGAGTTGAAGCGCTGTTGCAGCTCGAGGGCGACTTCGAGATCGTCGGACAGGCCGCCGACTTCGACGGGCTCGTCCAAGGTGCCGGGACCACCGAACCACAGGTGATCGTCACCGATATCCGGATGCCTCCCAACTTCTCGCGGGAAGGCATCGACGCTGCCAAAGAGGTTCGCAAGCGGCTCCCCGGTACCGGTGTGGTCATCCTGTCCCAATTCGACGACCCCGACTACGCCGTCTCGCTCCTTGCCGAAGGCGCGGCGGGCTACGCCTACCTCCTCAAAGACCGGGTGGGTGAGGGAAACCAGCTTGCCAACGCGGTTCGCGAGGTCGCTACCGGTGGCTCGATGCTGGACGCAAGAATCGTTGACGGGCTGGTGAACCCTGTGCGCCAGGACGGCTCGCTGTCACCACAGCAGGAGGAGTTACTCCAGCAGGTCGCGGAAGGCAGGACCATCAACGCGATCGCGGTACATCGCGCCACGACACCGGCGGCGGTCAATGGTGCCATCGAGGAGCTATTCATCGCCCTGGCGGAGGGATTGACGGCCGGGCGATCGGACAGCCTCGAACGGCTTCGCACGCTGCAGAAGGCGATCGTCGAGCGTAAGGAGCAGGGCGAGTCCCTTTCCAGGCTGCTTCCCGGAGGGGTGGCTGCACAGATCATCGAAGGGGGCCGCCGGCCAGGGGAGACGGAGGAACTGGTGGTGACCGTGCTCATGTCCGACATCCGCGGGTATACCACCATCGCCGAGCATGCCGACCCGTCGGCGCTGGCCGGGCAGCTCAACGAGCATCGCGCCGCCATGAACGAGGCGATCCTCGGTCTCGGCGGCACCGTGATGCAGTTCGTCGGAGATGCGGTCATGGCGGTGTTCGGCGCACCGGTGCCCCGCTCCGACCACGCGGGCGCGGCAGTGGCGGCCGCGATCGCCATGCACGAGGCCCAGCGGCGCCTCAACCAGGAGTGGGCGAAGGTGGGGCTGCCCGACTTCGGGCTGGGGGTCGGTCTGTCGACTGGAAGGGTCGCCGCAGCACTGTTGGGGTCGGAGGAACGACTCGAATACACCCTGGTCGGCGACACCGTGAACCTTACCCAGCGGCTCCAGGGCTGGGCCGAGCCGGGGGAGACGGTGATGTCCGAGGCCACGTGGGCCGTGCTGGCCGACCGGCCCGACGCCGACGATCTCGAACCGGCACCGGTGAAGGGGCGGAAGACGCCCGTGGGAGCCTTTCGCTTCCCGAGGAGGGCTTCGTGAACCTGTCCGACGAGCGGCGGGTCTTGATGGGAAGGATCATCGCGGCGGCAACCATGGTCCTGGCGATTACCAGCATGGTGATGATCCCGATCCTGAGCAGCACCAGTCTGCTCGTCGATGAAGGAGCGGTCACCTTCGGGGTGTTCGCGGTCGGGCTTGGCGTCCTGACCTGGGTGATGGTGGGGGCCGAGCCACGCAACGGAGCGGTCTGGACGATCGCCTGGGCCTCGGTGTTCGCCACGCTCCAGGTCGCCGGATACGCGGCCCTTGCGGTGTGGAGCCGGGACATGTTTCCCGGCCTCACCAGCGAGGGGTTGCGTGCGTTGAGTCCTTCTCAGCTTCCCCTTCCCGCTGCCATCGGTTTTCAGGTCACGGGTTGGTCGATCGCCCCCGCGGTCTGGCTCCCACTCACGCTGGGTTTGCTCATGTTTCCCGACGGTCATCCCCCCACGTTCCGCTGGAGATGGGTCGCCTGGGGCGCCTTGATCGGCATCACAGCATCCGCGATCGGGAATGGGCTGTTGGAGAACCCTGGAAGCGACATGCCGATACGGTCCTTCGGGGAGAGCAATAGCAGCTGGATCACCATCCTGATAGAGGGCGGCTGGCTTCTGGCCACCACCCTGGCGTTTGTCTCTGCCGCCTCTCTCGTCGTGCGGTTCAGGCGGAGCTCCGGGCAGGTCCGTAGCCAGATTGGATGGATCGCCTGGGGCGGATCGTTCTATGTCGTGGTCTTCTTCGTTGGGGGAATGCTCTTCGAGGGTGTGGTGACCGACCCGGCGGCCAACCAGCTCATCTTCATCGGGATGCAGAGCGTCCTGCTCGCCTCCTACGGGGTGGCGATCACCAGGTACCGGCTCTTCGACATCGACGTGGTGGTGTCGCGCACGGTGTCGTACACGATCCTCGCCGCGTTCATCACGGGGGTGTATGCGCTGATTGTGGTCGGTATTGGCAATCTGGTCGGGGGCGAGTCGAGCGTCCTGCTTTCGGTGGTGGCGGTTGGTGTGGTGGCGGTGGTGTTCGAGCCGGTGCGGGTGCGGGTGCAGCGGTGGGCGAACCGGCTGGTGTATGGGGAGCGGGCGACTCCATATGAGGTGCTGGCGGAGACGACGCGCCGTTTGGCGGATACGACGTCCACCGAAGACACGCTCGCCCGAATCGTCGATCTGGTGGTGGCGGGTACGGGAGCGGCAGAGGCGGTGCTGTGGATGAAGATCGGGGATCGGCTCCGCGTTCAGTCGGCGGACACGCCGGAGGCTCTGCAGGCCCATGTGGATGTCTCGGTGACGGGTCATGCCGATCCTGTGATTCCCGGTGATGCTTCGGTGCTGGTGAAACACCGGGGAGAGCTTCTTGGAGCTGTGAGCATCACCAAGCCGCGGGGCCAGACGGCGACCAAGGGCGACGAGAAGGTGCTCTCCGACGTCGCCGCCGGCGCTGGTCTGCTGTTGCGTAACATCGGCCTCAACACCGCACTCGTGGAACGTGCCGATGAGCTTCGAGCCTCCCGACGGCGGTTGGTCGCGACCCATGACGCCGAGCGACACCGCCTGGAGAGAGATCTCCACGATGGTGCGCAGCAGCAGGTGGTGGCGTTGAAAGTGAAACTGGGCATCGCCAGAACGCTCGCCGGCCGGGAAGGAGCCGACCGGGTCTCGCAGATCGTCGAGTCCCTCGCAGAAGACACCCAGATCGCGGTCGATGAGATGCGCGCCGTTGCCCACGGCATCTATCCGCCGCTACTCGA
>CBEVHI010000191.1:0-4279 GCA_965549635.1 uncultured bacterium
GCCCCAACCGCATGGAGTGGGAGGCGGAACCCGGCGATGACATACGTGAGATGGTCGGTTCGTACGAACTCAATGAAATCGAAGGCGGGGGAACGGACGTGATCTACGCGCTGCGGGTCGACTACGGGTTCCCACTTCCTGGGTTCCTCCGGCGTCAGGCCGAAAAGCAGCTCGTCTCGACGGCTCTTCGCGGCTTGCGAAAGCGGGTGCGACAAGTCGGGTCTGACTGATGTCCCGCCTCGCAGGTTATGCCAGTGATGAGCTGCCACGAACTGGCGACGGAGGACACTGATGCGGATCCTCCTGGTCACGGGAAAAGGGGGAGTGGGTAAGACCACGGTCTCGGCCGCGACCGCGCTGAGGGCAACCGACATGGGGTATCGCTCCCTGGTCGTCTCCACCGACCCCGCCCACAGCCTCTCCGACGCCTTCTCCATGCCGCTTGGCGATGACCCGAGAGAGATCACCTCAGGCCTCCACGCACAGCAAATCGACACCCAGAAGCGTCTCGAGTCCTACTGGGGAGAAATCCGAAACCAGATGATGGCCATCTTCGACTGGGGTGGCGTGCGCGGAATCGAGGCGGAGGAGTTCCTGGTGTTTCCGGGCATGGACGAGCTGTTCGCACTGATCGAGGTGCGCGCTCAAGCCATCTCCGGGCGCTACGACCTGGTCGTGGTCGACTGCGCTCCCACGGCCGAGACGCTGCGGCTGCTCTCGCTGCCGGAAGTGCTCTCCTGGTACTTCGACAAGATGTTCTTCACACAGCGCCGGCTGATGCGGGCGGCGAGACCCGTCCTGAGCAGGGTCACGGATCTGCCCCTTCCCGGGGAGGAGGTCTACGACGCCGCCGAGAACGTGTTCACCAGCATTGAACGTGCCCGCACCCTGCTGCTCGATCCCGAGGTGACGTCGGCCAGGCTCGTCGTCAACCCCGAACGGATGGTCGTCAACGAGGCTCGTCGCACCTACACGTACCTCACGCTGTTCGGCTACGCCGTCGACGGAGTGGTCGTCAACAGGGTGTTGCCGGACTCGGTGGACGATCCCTACTTCCAACGTTGGCGGGAGATCCAGGCCGGACATCTGGAGCGGATCGACGAGTCATTTGCCGATGTGCCCGTGCTCCGTCTGCGACTCTTCGACGACGAGATGGTGGGGGAGCAGCGCCTGCGCGCTCTCGGGCAGGAACTCTACGGCGACTCGGACCCGGTGACCTCCTACAAGGGGGAGCGCCCTTTCAAAGTCGTCGAGAGGGAAGGGGAGGTACGTCTCGAACTCTCGCTGCCATTTGCCGGAAGCGCTGACATCGATGTGATGCGAGACGGCCACGAAGTGTATGTCACCGTCGGGCCGTACCGCCGATCGTTCGTCCTGCCAGATTCTCTGCAGCGACGCGAGATCGCCGGTGCTCGATTGTCCGAAGGCGTGCTGACGATCGAGTTCGTGGAGCGGTAGACCCGGACGCGACAGCGGCCCGGCGTTTGCCGGGCCGCCGGGGGTTGGGTGTCGCTACTCGGCGATGTCGACCTTGACTTTCTTGGGAAGCACTTCGGGACGCTTGGGAACGGTGATCTCCAGAATCCCGTCGTGGTACTCGGCCCCGACCTTGTCGGCGTCGTACTCGTCGGGGAGGTAGATCGTGCGCCGGAACTCGCCCTGGGCGATCTCGCGGCGATGGTAGCCCTTGCCTTCCTCTTCGTGCTCGAATGTGCGGGAACCGGAGATGACCAGCTCGGAGTTCTCGAGCGTCACATCGATGTCTTCAACCTTCAGGCCAGGAAGTTCGGTGCGGACCACCAACCTGTCTTCGCGATCGAAGACGTCGACTCTCGGGATCCACGGGCGAGCCGTCGGGGTGCCGAGCTCTTCGAAGAAACGGTCGAAGTCCCGGGCCACACTGTAGGGGTCGTAGCGAAGCAGTGCTCGCATGTCCTTTCTCCTCTCTATGAGTGCTCACTAAATCTAACAACAGCATAGTCAGAAAACATTCCACATACAACCGGAGATGTGTCGTGGACGGGGAACAGGCACCGTTCGATAGGATGCGTCCCATGGCAGCTATCGGCATCGACCTGGGCGGGACGAAGATGTCCGGTGGCGTCGTGTCTGCCGACGGTTCCATTGGTGAGCGAGTCGAACAGTCCCGTCCGGGCAGTCCCGACGAGATGGTCCAACAGACACTGGAGTTGATCGGGCGACTGCTCTCCACCGATGTGGGTGCGATCGGGCTCGGAGTCGCCGGTCTCGTCGCCGACGATGGGGTGATGGTGTGGGGCCCCAACGTGGTCGGCCAGAACATTCGGTACCGGCAAGTCATCGCCGAAGCCTTCTCGTTGCCCGTGCTCGTCGACAACGATGCCAATCTGGCTGCGCTGGCAGAGGCAAACATCGGTGCAGGCCGCGGCTACCGGACCGTGTTGATGGCGACGCTCGGCACGGGAATAGGCGGCGGTGTGGTCGTCGATGGCGAAGTTCTCCGCGGGCGGGGCTACGCCGGCGAGATCGGCCACGTCGTCGTCGACGTCGGTGGACCTCTCTGCACCTGCGGCCAGCAGGGCTGCTGGGAGACGTTCGCGTCGGGGAGACGTCTCGACCAGATGGCGAGAGACGCCGCAGCCACCGCGCCAGACGGGCTCATCGCAACCAAGGCGGGAGCGTCGACTCCCGAAGGTCGCCATCTGTCCGAGGCGGCGCTCGAAGGCGACGAACAGGCGATTCACCTGGTCGGCGAGGTGGGAGGATGGCTGGGGGTGGGACTCGCCAACCTCATCGCGATCCTCGATCCCGATGTGATCGTGATCGGTGGGGGAGTGTCAAGCCTGGGCGAACTGTTGCTCCGACCGGCTCGACGAGCCATCGCGGCTGCACTCGAAGGGTACGATGTCCGAGACCCGACTCCGATCGTGACAGCCGCGTTCGGCGCCGACGCAGCGGTGGTCGGCGCGGGACTCGCTGCAGCAAGGATGACCAGTGACTGAAGCTCTCCGAGCAGACGAAATCATCGGACCCGACGGGGACCGATCGGCCGAGACCCGTCGATGGCTGAAAGAGGCGGTCCTGGCGCTGCCCAACATGGTCAAGCTGATCGGTCGTCTCGTGCGAGACCCTCGAGTGCCGGCGCGCAGCAAGGCGTTCGCTCTCCTTGCCGCCGGCTATGTCCTGTCCCCTGTGGATTTGGTACCGGACTTCGTGCCGTTGCTCGGGCAGTCTGACGACGTTCTCGTCGTGATCCTGGCCCTGCACCGGCTCATCCGCTCAGCCGGTGAGGACGTCGTGCTGGAGCTGTGGGACGGCTCTGAGGATGTCCTGGCGATCGTTGAGCATGCCGTTGACCTTGCTGCCTCTCTGGTGCCTGCACGGCTCTCCTGGCTGGCCCGGCGGCTGGGTTGACACTCCGCGTTTCGGTCACCCTTCCACAGTTCACGACGAATCCGCACGTCGTGACCTCGGCGGCGCTCCGGGCTGAGTCGTTGGGATTCGACGGTGTGTTCCTGTTCGATCACCTCTTCCCTCTCGATGGCAAGGACCGTCCGATCGTCGAGGCGTTTGTGGCGCTTGGCTCCGTCGTCGCGGTCACGGATCGTGTGACGGTGGGAACCCTCGTGCTGCGGGCACCCATGCGGGACCCCCAGGCGACGGCACGGGCCGTTCTCTCCGCACATGCATTGAGCGGGGGCAGGGTGGTTTGTGGACTCGGTGCCGGCGACTCGCTGTCCCGACCGGAGTTCGAGGCGTACGGCATGCCGTTCGGGAGTGTCCAAGAACGCCTCGAGGCGGTGCGCGCAACCGCCGATGCGGTTCGCGCCGGCGCGACGGCCGCAATGGCAGCGCCGGCGATCTGGCTTGGGGGGACCTCCCGGGCCGTTCAGGATCTTGCAGCCGGGAGTGCCGATGGCTGGAACGTCTGGGCGGCAACCCCCGAGTGGCTGAGCGGTCGCCTCGCGGGCGGGCCTGTTCCAGACACGGTCAGTTGGGGCGGGCAGGTGTTGCTCGCAGAGGACGAGGATCGACTCTCCGCCGCCGTGGCCAGACGCGGGAGCACCAGGGGAGTGTTGACGGCGACGGTCGCCACGCTGCCCGGCAAGCTGCGCGCTCTCGCCGATGCCGGTGTGGACGAGTTCGTGTTGTCACTGCTCGGTGACACCTGGGATCTGTTCGCCACCCGGGTCCTTCCCAATCTCTAGTGGTGTGTCGCTCAATCAGTGTCGGGGTGTCCCCGAGCTGGTGTCATCTGGCCAGGACGCAGGATCAGGCACCCCCACCGGCCCTTCGGGCC